>JBBTBY010000124.1 GCA_038043445.1 Spirochaetota bacterium | reverse complement strand
ACGCGGTCAACACCTTCCACTTCCTGGACGATGCCGCTTCCGGGAATAAGCGCTTTCTCCATCGAGACGCGGCTGAACTTCGGTGTAAGATCGCTCGGCGCGCGGCCGAGAGATATCTCAAGCGCGTTCTTTATCAGATTGACACCGGTGGCGAGCGGATACGTATAGGCGGACATGAAACCGCCGGAGAGGCGCGCGGCTATCTCGCCGACCTTCGCACCGGAACTCGTGAACTTGATATCACCCTTCGCAGCACCCATGGTAAGATTAAGGGCGGCGATGCCTTTCTTCATGACATCGATACATGCCCCTACCTGCTCTTCGGGGAGCGCCGAGGGGAGTATATGCCCCGTCTCGACGAAATACGGCGGGTACTCGACGATACGGTCCGCAATGCCCGTGACATGTATCGTGCCTTCGTGGATGAGCATATCGATGGAAAGCTCGGGGCCGTCCATGTATTCCTCAACGATGACCTCGCCCGACGGCGACGCCGACTTCGCACGCTGAAAGGCGAAGAGCATATCCGCTTCCTTGTCAACCTTCATGACGCCGCGCGAACCCATATTGTCGGCGGGCTTGACGACGACAGGCTTCGTCAACTTACGGAAGGCGGCAAGCGCCTCGGCATACGTCCACGAAGGGAAAAAATCCGGCTGCGGCACGGCATGTTTGGCAAAACGCTCGCGCATCTTGATCTTGTTCGTTGCCGCGGACGCATCCTCGAATTTTATACCGGGAAGACCGAGCGCATTGGCCACCGCGGACACGGTCATCGAAGCATCGGTACCGACGGTGATAACGCCGTGTATCTTCATTTTTTTATTGAGATCGCGGGCCAGGCGCACATTTCCGTCCACATCGCGCGTTGAAACGATGAGCGGATGGTCGGCTATCTTCATGCCCGGCGCCGATGAATTATAGTCGCTTACGATGGTAAAAAGCCCCATTTCCTGGGCTATCTCGATGGCGGGCACCTGCAGTACCCCCGCACCGATGATGAGAATTCGTTCCGGCATGTATGCGGCCTTACTGAGAGATCTATGTCTCGGCACGAGTGCACCGAATTATCATAATTCTACAGCAAGGTCGTATATTTGCAAGATGAAAACGGCGGATATTCCTTGACGATAGCATACGCCGCTGTATACTGTCCGTGCACAGTGATCGAATAGAGCGTTTCTTGGAGCTATAACTCCCCGGAGCATGTACTGATGTCGGATTCTCCGCTGGTGTTTGCACTACTCCTGTCCCCCGACGGCATTATCCGCGATGCGAGCGATGCATTCTTCGGCTGGGCGAATGTCCTGCCGGAACAGGTCCTCGGGCGGAACATTGCCGATGTCAAACGCCTGCCAAGCTGCGATCTGCTTGCAAAGGTAGATACGCCCGTTGCCGCGGGAACATCGTATGATACGGTATGCCGGGGCACCGATTTCCGCATCGAGATACAGTCCGGTAAAACCGATATCATCCTCACCGCGGTGAATATCAGTGAAGAAAAACGTCTTTCACAGTATGTAAATAAATACATTTCAAAGGACATCGGCGATCTCTCCGAGGACGAGCGCTCGACATTCGCTATCCCCGAGCGGCGGTATATGTCGGTAAGCTTTACCGACCTCCGCGGGTTCACCGCTATGAGCGAGAAGATGAAGCCCGAGGAAGTGCGCGAGACAATAAACGCATATCTCGAAGCGGTGATGAAGGCCGTCGAGGAAAACAAAGGCACCATCGATAAAATAGTCGGTGATGAAGTAATGGCGTTGTACGGAGCGCCGCGTCATTACAAGGACCATGCACTGCGCGCCGTAAAGACCGCGCTCGATCAGGTGAAGAATCTCCGTGCGCTGCAGGAAGAATATCGCAAGCAGGGCAAAGTCATGCCGTCATGCGGCATCGGGGTGAACACCGGCGAAATGGTGGTCGGCAATATCGGCTCTGAAGCACGGATGAATTATACGGTGCTCGGAAGCTCGGTGAATCTCGCGGCGCGATTATGCGGCGCGGCGCAGGGCGGACAGGTCATCTGTACACAGGCGACGCGCAAGGAAATATTGGATGCTCTGCCGGATGGATGGAAGAACAGCGAAGAGAACCCCCAACCCCAACCCTTCCCCCTCAATGAAGGGGAAGGGAGCGCTCCCCCTTTCCCTTCTGAGACGTGCGCCATTGGCGCAGCTGGCGGCAAAGCCGCTACGGGTGGAAAGGTGGCTGGGGGGTTAGGGGTTCCGCTTACCGGAAAAACCGAAGGCGTTTTCGAATTGCCGGAGGAGCTGCGCGGCGTTGTGGTCAGCATCGGCCCCGAAGATGCACCGGTCTATCAATTCCGCTATCTCTACTCTGTCAAAGTGAAAGGAGTCGATGAGCCTCTGCCGGTCATCGAAGCGGTGTCGGTTGCAGACGAAGCCCGGATGAAGTTCAGCGCGAAAGATATTCTTTCGAACAGGAAGATGGATGCCGGGGCGGAAAAAGTGTTCGGCAAGTACCGGCTCATAGAACGCATCGGCAAAGGCGGCATGGCCGAGGTGTGGAAAGCGCGGGACATGTTCGGCAATGATGTTGCGGTGAAGATGCTCCTTGCCGGAGAAAGCGCCACTGCGGAGCAGGCGATACGATTCATGCGCGAATCCGAAGTGATGAAATCGCTCGATCATCCGGGCATATGCCGCATCATCGAATTCGGGCAGTATGAGAATATATCGTTCATCGCGATGGAATATGTGAACGGCGCGAGCCTTGGGGAGATATTATCATCCGGCGTCCTTCGTCAAGGCTCAGGGACTTCTGCCGATACGGTCGCGGGATTGGTGGAAAGCGTGGTGGTGGGGAAACACTCACCCCTACCCCCCACCCCTTCCCCTCTCTCACAGGGAAGTGAGAGAGGGGAAGGGGAGCAGAAGCATTCCATCCCCATCACACACGCGCTCAAGATATTCACCGACGTTCTCGATGCGGTTCAGTATGCTCACGAACACGGCATAATCCACCGCGACTTAAAACCGGGGAATATCATGCTCCGCAGAAGCGGCGATGCCGTGGTGATGGATTTTGGGCTCGCGCGGTTCGGCATGAACGAGGGCGATATTACGCAGAGCACGGATGTCGTCGGCACTATCGATTTCATGGCGCCGGAGCAGGCGGAGGCATCGAAGAAAGCGGATGAGCGTTCGGATATATTCTCGCTCGGCGCAGTGCTCTAGCTCCTCATCACCGGCGAGAAATGGTTTACCTCGACGGGCAATCTCCTTTCCGACGTACAGAAACTTTCGGGTATGGAGCCGCCCTCGCCGTGCAAGCGCAACGCGAAGATACCGAAGGACCTTGAGACGATAATACTCACCGCGATGGAGAAGGACCCTGCGCGGCGGTATGCGAACGCAAAGGCGTTCAAGGATGATATCGCGCGTTTCGTGAATGATGAGGCGATACAGGCGCGGCCGACGACGGTCGTGTACAAGATGACGAAATTCCTGAGGAAGCATCGAAAGATCGTCCTTCCATCCGCTGCTGCTCTTGTTATCGCTATCGCGTCATTCTTTATGTTCTACGGCGAACGTACAAAAGAACTATTTACCTGGCGGCTGGTTTTTAAAGAGAACTTCGCGTATACGAATATCAACAATGTCACGAATAATTGGACATTCTACCATTACCCCATCACGCGCGTCCCGTCGCCTGAGCCAATTGCGATCACAGCATTCAATGCGACGAAAAATATTGCCATTCGGTCAAATGCATTGATCATGGGCTTCTCAACCCGCTGGGAGGGGCTTTATTACAATCGCGAGCTGCATGGCAATTTCCGTGTGGACTGGGAATTAACATCGCCGAACCCCCAGCCGCGTTTTTATATATGCGGAAAAGACCTTTTCGATGGGTACACATTCCATATCGGATGGGACGGCAGGTGGGTGCTTACACGGGGCGTGCAGCAGAGCGTTCTCGATTATATCCCTCGAACGAACGCTCTTGCAGCGAGCAAGAAACATCGATTTCGAATGGAGAAAGAAGGCAAATTCGTACGGCTTTTTATCAATGGAGAACGGATATTCAATTACTATGATTATGACGAGATCGTCGGCACCGGCCATAGGACTTTTGGATTCAACGATGTCGTTACGAGAACATTCCTTCGTATCGAGAACATCCGTGTGTACAGCATGCCGTTCCCGCGGAAAGTATCATCACTTGCCGTTCCTGACCGCGCCTTCGTAGAAAAGAGATATGCCGATGCCGCGGTACAATACAGTGAACTGGCTGAGATATATCCCCATACCGACATCGGTCGGGAAGCGATGTTCAAATTCGGTGTGTCCAGGATCCGGAGCGGCGAGTCGAATGAGGGATATGCAGTATTGGAAAAATTCGAGAAGGATGATCCGAACCATCACATGGCACCGTTCTCGATGTACGAACGATCGATATTTCTTTCATCCCGCGGCATGACGAATGAAGTGCTTGTCCTGTATCGTGCATTGGCCTCACGCTTTCCGAAGCACTCGGTATTGAAGAATATATACCATAGGGTGTCCGATCAGTGGCTTTCCCAGCTTCAATCCAAGTCAAATGCTTCACGCGAAGATATGATCGCTTTCTTCGATGCGGGCCGCAGCGCTATACGGACAACGGCACAGATATTCGAGCTTCCGCTTCAGGGAAACTCGTTCCAGAATGCAGCCATACGGCAGCTGGTCATCTACGGAGAATATCAGAAGATCGTCGACGATTATCCCGATGAACGAGCAGCGTGCGCTACGGCGCTCCTTAATCTCGGCCGTGCAGAGGATGTGCTGTCGCATTATCCCGAACAGCGTTTCTTCTGTGCTGTAGCGCTGATGATACTCGGCCGTTTTGAAGATGTCCTGATGAAATATCCTGATCAGAGAACCGCTTGCGCAAGTGCGCTCAACAATCTCGGACGTCTCGAGGAAATTTTATCTTCCTATCCTGAGCAGCGGGACCGTTGTGCCTGGGTGCTTATCAACCTCAGCCGTGAAGAAGAAGTATTGTCTAACTACTCCGACATGCGGCGCCAATGTGCAGATGCATTGAGCAGTCTCGGCCGTGCAGAGGAGGTGTTAAAAAAACATCCCGATCAGCGAGCCGCTTGCGCATGGGCGCTCATTCATCTCGGCCGCGAGAAAGAAGTGCTGTTGAAATACCCTGAACAGCGGAGAGAATGTTTTTATTCGTTGCTGTTTTTGCGACGAACACAGGAAGCGCTCACGAATTATGCCGAACTGGCTACATTCATGGTGGTGGCAAAATCCCAGCATGGCCTTGAAGAGTATATTCATACTCGTTCTATGCGGGAGATGTCATCGGTAACAAACATGCCGTTCGATTATGGTATGCTGCGCTGGTACTATTTTTCATACTTTTTCATTATCCCGCTTCTCCAAACGATCAACGGACAACCGGATGCGCTGCGGGATTTTTGTAACGAAGCTGTCTCGAATCACAAATCCCATTTTGTGCAGATGATGTACTTCGATGCAGCGTATATACTTGGGAACGTATCGGAAGAAGAATTCCTGAATCAGCCGATGAAACAGACTCGGACATCCCGGCTTATTATCGCAAAAGCGATGCGTGCGGAATATCTCGGCAAGCCGAAGGATGCGCGCGTATGGTACACAAAATGGCTTGCGTTGCAACGATGGCAGACGATGGAAGACCCGGTGCTGGAGATGTTCGTAAAGTGGCGGGCGAAGGAATTGGGAGGGGCTCGAAAGTGAAGCATACGCACCGGATGTAAAAGCCATCCCTGCCTGTGATCTTGCCGGATAATTCTCAGGCGATATCTTTTATGAATTTCTCGGGCGACAGTACTTTCATCTTTCTTACTTTCTCAAAGCCCTTGCTGTCCCTCGTGATAAAGTACGCTGCCCGTACTTTATCCGCACAGACCACCTGCAGGGCGTCCTCGAAATCCTTCATGCCATAGTCAATGGCGGATGTTATCTCATCCGCTGCGACACCGACAACACGAAACACCCGCATGATCAGTCTTAATACATCAAATGCAACGGCCCCACCGAGACTCTTTCTCGTTACATAGAATATATCAGCAATCGAATTTGCGGATATGTATCCCTCGGCTTCATGCCGCTCAACCATTTTCCATGATTCCTTCGGATGCGTCTTGAAACGGCGCTCTTTGCAAAAGCACATCGAGGAGGATGTTGGTATCAATAAATATTACCATACCGCTCTTTCACACGTGCTGCTTTCACCTGCTCCGAGGTAATCTTTGTGCCCTTAAGTATGCCCCTGAGCTTCTCGAGTACAGGTGTATTGCTTTCCCCGACCTCGGAGACCACTATACGCATGTCCTTGCCATGG
This sequence comes from Spirochaetota bacterium, assembly GCA_038043445.1. Lineage (NCBI taxonomy): Bacteria > Pseudomonadati > Spirochaetota > Spirochaetota bacterium. The sequence goes on along the minus strand of JBBTBY010000124.1, from coordinate 18,820 downwards.
TGGCGTTCAAATTCCTGTTCAAGAAGGGATTCAACCTCATGGGCTTTTCTTTTGCTGACATTTTTTACTATCGTTTCCATGGCATCATCTCTCCCAATTCATACCGACGTGTATAGTATACTCGCTCTCTGCCTTTTTATCAACGTCTCGGCCTTATTTGATGTAATTCCACAGCATCGTCTCCGATTTGACGCCCATTCGGCAATGCTTTATACTGAACTAATGCCAAAGAAAAAGAAAGCCGCTCGATTCACCGGCGATAAAAAACTGCCGATGCGCTCCTTCTTTGCCGATGCGGAGAAGCGCTTCATCACCTTCCTCACCCCGCATTTCCCGCGCTGGATAGAAGGCTACCACCTTACGCTCATGACCATCGTCTGGTGCATAGGCATCATACTCTGCGGGAGACTCGCCCGCGGCACCATGCACTGGCTCTGGCTCTCTTCGCTCTTCATCGCGCTCCAGTGGTTCACCGACTGTTTCGACGGCTCGCTCGGCAGGTTCCGCGATACCGGCATACCGAAATGGGGATTCTATATGGATCACCTTCTCGATTTCGTTTTCCTCGTTTCGATCTTCATCGGCTATTCATTCCTGGTGCAGGGATATCATGTCTGGGTATTGTATCTCCTCATGCTCACCTTCTCCGGCTTCATGATAAACTCTTTCCTCTCATTCGCAGCGACGGGGGAATTCAAGATAACCTATCTCGGCTCGGGCCCCACGGAAATGCGGCTCTTCTTCATTCTGCTCAACGCGGCATTGATAGTCTTCGGCATCGGCTTTTTCAAGACAGCGCTGCCGTTCGCAACGGTTCTCGCGCTCGTCGTTCTTACTGTCGTCATTTTCAGAACGCAGAAATATATCTGGAATATCGATATGGCGGCACGCAAAAAACGCTCGAAAGCGGATCACGGCTGATATACACTGCTATCTGCCGGCCACCCGCTCCGTATCAGCTCCGTATCACCTTCGTTTCAGGTTCGCTTTTGATCCGCTTCCGGTCATGGATACCGCCGCTTTTCGGCATTTTCTCACCGAATTGATGAGATACAGCCGCTCAATATTCGATAGTTCATCGATACGAAGCACCCGTTCGAAAATGATCCCCCGCGCGATAAGCTCCGTACGCAATGTTCCCGGCAAAAGCCCCGACGACACCGGCGGTGTCCAATAACGCCCCTTCATGCGGTATACGATGTTCGATGATGATGCCTCGGTCACTTCGCGCCGCGTGTTCCAGAGAAGCACATCGTCCGCATCGGGAACGGATGCCTTTGCGCGGTCATAGAGCACGCGTTCGGTATGCTTATGCCTGAGCATGACATCGTCTTCATCCACCGGCTCGGCGGCGAGCGCGACGCGAAGGATATTCCCGCCGACGGATGCAACAGGCTCATGCATTATCGTGAATGAGCCATCGTGCTTCACGATAAGACGTACTTTCGCAGGTGATACCGGCAGCCCGTCTGCATATCGCCTGAGCGCATCCGTGATCGATGCGGTATCGAGCGGGATCCCGAAATACGCGGCGGATGACAGCAATCGTTCGATATGCCGGTCGAAGAGATAGAACCCCGATGCATCGTATCGCATGCTTTCGATAAGCGTTACCGGCTCATTGAGCATATCGAGCGCCTTCGTCTTTGCGATGCATTCATCATATTCATTCCCTGCTGTCGAATCCCAGACAATGCCGCTCCCCGCATGATATGTAAGCGTACCGCTCTTCTTTTCGATGACCGCGGTACGTATCGCCACCGAGAACTGCATGCGCTCCTGCGTCATGAAGCCTATCGCACCGGTATACACGCCGCGCGGATACGGCTCACTATCCCGTATTATCCTCATCGTACTCGCTTTCGGCGCTCCGGTGACCGATGCGCAGGGGAACATCGCCCGCATGATGCCGGAGAGATCGCCCTTTGTCCGCGCGCTCACGGTCGATGTCATCTGCCAGACATAGGGATGGCGCTCCATAGTGTACAGTCCCGGCACTGCCACCGATCCGACCTCTGCGATGCGCCCGATATCATTGCGTATCATATCGACTATCATGAGATTTTCCGCGCGATCCTTCGCCGACGCCCCGAGTTCCTCTGCGTTCCGCCGGTCGTCATCGGACGTTCTGCCGCGCGGGCGCGTACCCTTCATTGGCCGCGACAGGATCGTATCGCCGTCGTGCGTGAAGAACAATTCAGGCGAGAACGACGCTATGACATCATCACCCATGTCGATGAAGGCGGCATGCGGCGGGGCATATCGGCGTACGCGGTCGGAGAAATAGGAGAACGCATCGCCGGTGAACGATGCCGTGAACGGGAACGTATAATTCACCTGATAGGTGTCCCCTGCGGCAAGGCGTTCGCGTATCGCAGAGAAGGCGCGGTCATAGGAGCCCCTGTCTATGCGCGGCGAAAGCGCCGACACATCGTATGCGCCGCGGGCGGGCGAAAGCGTACCGCCGACCATACGTTCGTATACGGCGAAATACGCGAGCATGCCGGATGGCGCATGCGTGAGAAGCGCATCATCGAATGCCGGCGAGGCCTCATAGGAAATGAACCCGGCCGCACAGTTCCCGGCCTTCACCGCCTGCATGACGGCATCGAGTACCGGCATCACTTCCGTTCTCGTGCGTGCGATATGAACGCCGACAGCACCCGTGAAGGATGCCCAGCGATCGCCGTCGCGCATGATGATGATCGGGTCCATGACAGCGGAGTATAGCCCGGGGGTGGAGAAAAGTATAGCACCCCGAGCGCGTATGCTGCGCCAGCGCACACGCCAAAGCACACGCTTGCAAAATCATGCCGGTATGTATATAGTAAAGAGGTATACGAAACGTGCATTGATGGGCGGCATATGGCGATCAATTTTGAAGCGACCGAAAAGGCTCATTTTATCACCCTTACCGGCGATGTCGACCTGTATCAGGCGGAGCAGCTCAAGCAGGAGATATTCGACGTGCTCGCCGCACACCCCGATATCGTTCATCTGTGCATCGATCTGTCAAAGGTGTCCTACCTCGACTCGAGCGGCATCGGCGTCCTTGTCGTCCTTTTCAGCAGGCTCAAGAAGAACGGCAAACGATTCTCGCTCTGCGGCATAGGACAGGATATCAAACCGGTGTTCAACACGTCGATGCTCGATAAGTTCTTCCCGATATTCCCCTCACGCACGGATGTTTCGTAGCACCGACCGGCGGATCACGACGCAGAGCGAATGGTCATCAATGGCAGAAAAATACATCCCCGACGGCAGCACGCGCATACAGCTCGAAACGGCCGACCGCATCTCCCTCGATCTTGCCGGGCATCTCACCATGCCGCGTGGATGGCACGGCAAAGCCCATGCGCATCCATTCTGGGAGCTGATATTCATCGCCCGCGGACACGGTGCGTTCGAAGCGGGCGGCATATCATATCCTGCGCCGATACACAGCCTCACTGTGTTCCCCCCGGAACAGGGACATCGTTTCAGCGCCGGGGATGAGAGCGAAATGCTCTACCTCGGGTTCAGCTTCTCCCTTTCGCCCCCGCGCGCATTGCTTTCACCCCTGCCCGTCCCCCTCGGCGGGCACCCCGCCCTCGTACCGTTCATTTCCGACATCACGGAACTTTCCCGCAACGCATGCGAACGCGGGGAAGCGGCGTTCATCGGACAGCGGCTCTTCCTCCTTTCACTGCTTGCAAGCGTCGTAGAAACGCTCCTCGCGCCGCCGGCATCCGATGATGCCCGTCATACGACCATCGCATCGAAGATAAAGGAGTTCATCGCCGCGAACGTGCAGCGCAATATCACGCTTGCCGAGGTCGCCGGTAATTTCTATCTCTCACCGCATTACGTCGCCGATATCTTCAGGCGCGAAGCGGGCGTGAGCATAAAGGCGTACCATCATGCGCTGCGCATGCGCAAAGCGCTCGAGCTTATCAATGCGGGCGGACGCACCGTCACCGATGTGGCGGACTATCTCGGTTTCGAGAACATCCACCATTTCTCGAAGCGCTTCAAGGGATATTTCAAGATGCCCCCCACGCGCGTGCGTGCCGGCAGGGATGGCATCAATGCACACGCCGACGGCTCACACGCTGACAGTTGACAATTTACCCGTTTGTTGCTGTACTAGCGTATCGAATATGACCGATGGAGAGAACCATGGCCGATACTGAGTCTATGCCCGAGCTCACCTTCGAGATGTATATCATGATGCTCTCGTCGAGCGCAATGCTCTATCTCGGGAAGATCGCCAACCCGACGACCGGTAAAACGGAGCGCAATCTCGATCTTGCGAAATTCCATATCGATATACTCCGGATGCTCAAGGAGAAGACGAAAGGGAACATCTCCCCGGCGGAAGCGACGCTTCTCGGGAGCACGGTCACCAATCTTGAGCTCAATTATGTGGATGAGAAGTCCCGCCCGGCGGATGTGAAGGATGATGCGCCGCCTGCCGGCGGATCGCCCTCGACCTGACCGGATGCGCAAACAGCACCGACTCGCCGCGACAACGGTCATCATACTCGCGGGGATATTCGCCATACTCGCCGGCTTCTATTTCTTTTTTGTAAGTTCCATCGGCGTCGCGCACACCCGCGGCACAGCCTGCTACTTCTCGCTCCTCTTCACGAAGAATGACGGCATGCCGAGCGGCGCTTTCATCGGGGCGTTCGGCCCTGCCGCCGGGCGCATCGGCATGGTGAGCATTCCCGACTCCATGGGCATATGGGACCCGCACACGAAGCAGCTGCGCACCATGCCCGAGTGGTATCGCCGCGGCGGACACGCCCTTGTCTTCGATGCGGTGAGCCATACCTTCCGCATGCCGCTCCATTACAAGATAGTCGTCACCGAAAAGAACCTCTCCGAGATAGTGGACCTCATGGGCGGGGTTCGCGCCTTCGTCGATGTCGATCTTGCGCCGAGCATAACGAATATCAGACCGTTCCCGCCGGGGGTGTATCTCCTTGACGGCGCGCGCGCGGTGCGCTATATCAATGCGGTGCAGGGCGAGAACGTCTCGCGTGAGCGCATGTACCGGCTTGAGGATATCGTCATCAATCTGTTCACGGTGCTCGCGCAGGAAGAGACGATGCGCTCGATATTCTCATCCGTGCCGTTCAAGTTCGCGTTAAGCCTCCGGGTACGGGGCAATATACGCCCGGTCGACTACAACGCGTTCGCCAAGGCGGCGACGAATTTCTCGGCGGATTCCCTCATCGTGGAAACGATGAGCGGCGAAGAGGCCGACACTATGCTCACCCCCGTGCTCGGCGGACGGCATGCGGTCAAAACGGCGAAAGACATCATCACGCGCGTGAAAAAACCGCGCGGCATGGAAAGCCCGATGCGCTCGGACGTGAAGCTCTCGGTGCACAATGCCACCGAGATCGACGGGCTTGCCGACCGCATCAAGATACGCATGAACTACCGCGGGTTCCAGGCGAACGAGTACGGGAATTTCGGCGCACGGAGCAGACGGACGTTCGTCCTCGTGCGCAACGGCGAGCTGCCCAAGGGATTCCTCGTCGCGGAGGCGGCACGGACCGCGCTCATCTGCGCCCGTACCGACCGGCGGCTCCTCGTGGACGCATCGCTCGTGCTCGGAGACGATTACTACGAAATAGCGAAGATAATAGCGAAATGAACAACGGAGGAACGGTGGCACAAGGGAATATCGAGGATATCGCGCGCGGCATGGCACGACTTCTCTGCGACAAGAAATGCGAGCATGCCGTACTGCTCGCCGTCGGGCCGGTGAGCTCCATCGCCGATTATTTCATCATCGCAACGGCGACATCACGAGCGCATATGCGCGCCTGTGCCGACGATATCGAAGCCTTCGCAGCATCCCACGCCGTACGCCCGCTGACACGCCCTGCGAACCACGACGGATCGGTATGGACGCTCATCGATCTCGGGAGCATCGTGCTGCATCTTTTCACCGCCGAAGGGCGCGCGTACTACGACCTTGACAAGGTGTGGTTCGAGGCGGAGCGGATACCGTTCGAATAGTTATTTTTTCTTCGGGGCCGCTTTCTTCGCGGTTTCGGGGTGCTCGCTCATGAGCTTCCTGAACGCATCGAGTATGGCCTTTACCTCGACATCGGGCGAACGTGCCGATTTCTTATAGGAGCTCATGAGCTCCTTGAAATTCCTGGTGTTCTCATCCCGAAGCTTCTCGATATCCGCATGCCATGGGCCGGCCTCAAGAATGCCCACAAGCTCGTCACGGAGTGAATTGAATTTCTTCTCCAAGTCATGTATCGTCTTGTTCGCGGTGATAAGCTCATCGCGCGAGAGGTCCTCGACATTCTCATGCGCATTGATTATCTTGTCTTTCTCTATCTGCTCGCCGCGCGCGACATCGGTCGTGCTCTCGTATGCCTGCTCTATCCTGTCCTGCATGACAAGCTCGTTATGGGCAAGGCCCTCAAGGCCCTCATGCGCGCGTATCAGTTTGTCCTTGTAGAGCTGCTCCGTACGGGCAAGGTCCTCAACGGTCTCATGCGCGTGTACCAGTTTATCCGCGCCGAGGAGCTCGGTGCGTGAGTACTCAAGGGCATTATCGAACATGGAAATGATATTCTCATAGTTCTTGACCAGCACGGTGAGTTTATCGCGCTCCGCCTTCACTTTTTCAAGTTCATTCTGAAGGGCGGCGATGTCCGTTTCCGTGTTCGTTGTGCTCATTGCGTCCTCCGACGAGTATTCCCCCGTTGGTACCGTGTAATAATATACCGAAAACAGGCTAAAAAAGCAAGGTGTTTTTCCGGCGGGAACGGCCGACGATCGCTCAATTCGATGTCATACGCCTGTTCATGAGGCTGGCGGCATACGCCGCGGCGAACCCGTTGTCGATGTTCACCGTCACCACATTCGGGGAACATGAATTGAGCATGGAAAGGAGCGCCGATACACCGCCGAAATTCGCGCCGTACCCGACCGATGTGGGGACAGCGATGACCGGTGCGGCGACAAGACCGCCGATGACGCTCGCAAGTGCGCCCTCCATACCGGCGACGGCGATGACGACATTGGCCTTGCGGATCTCCGGCAGGCGATGGAACAATCGATGGATGCCCGCCACGCCCACATCGATCACCTTCACGGCATTATTGCCCAGCATCGAGAGCGTTTCGTACGCCTCTTCGACGACATGCATATCCGACGTTCCGGCGCTCACCACGGCGACAAGACCATGCTTCTTCACCGGGGCGAATTCCCCGACGATGCACTCTGCACGCTCATTGTAACGAAGCTTCTTATCGATCGAAAGCACACGCTTCGCCTTCGCCGCATCGATGCGGGTGATAAGCAGATTGTTCTTCTTTCGCACGATAGCGCGAGCAATGGCGCATATCTCGGATACGCTTTTGCTTTTGCCGTACACCACTTCCGGCTGTGACAGGCGCAGCGCACGGTGATGATCGAGCGAGGCGATGCCGATATCCTCGAACGGCATGTCGGCAAGCTCACGGATCGCCTTCTCTATGGAAAGCTTCCCGCGCGACACCTTTGTCAGCAGAACGGATAATCTCTCTTTTGTCATACTGCCGGCTGCAATCCCTTTCCCGTGATGAGCGTGAGCATCTCCACGTAGCGCGCACGCGTCTGCTCGATGATGGATGGAGGGAGCGCGGGCGGCGGGGGCTGTTTGTTCCAACCGCTCGCCTCAAGATGATCACGCACGAGCTGCTTGTCGAAAGACAGGGGGTTCTCGCCCGGCTTATAGGACTTCGCATCCCAGAACCGGGACGAATCCGGCGTGCATGCCTCGTCGATGAGCACAAGGCGGTCATCGACGGTGCCGAATTCGAATTTCGTATCGGCGAGAATGATGCCCTTTGCTTGCATCGTGTTCGCCGCCTTCACGTACACACCGAGCGAGAGATTGGCAAGCTCGCGGGCCATGTCCGATCCTATCTTGTCCTTCACATAGTTCATATCGACATTGATGTCATGTTCGCCGTCGGGCGCCTTCGTCGACGGGGTGAATATCGGTTCCGGAAGTTTTTCCGCAAGGCGAAGCCCTTTGGGGAGCTCAATGCCGCACACCTTGCCGGACGATTGATACTCCTTCCATCCGCTCCCGATGAGATACCCGCGCACGATGCATTCGAAATCGACGCGCGTGGCGCGCTTCACGATGACCGCACGGTCGCGGAGTATGTCCTGATACGGCCGGCACTCTTCGGGGAATTGAGCCACATCATCCGCGACGAGATGGTTCTTCACGCCGAGGGTATGGAACCAGTGATTCGATATGCGCGTGAGTATCTTCCCCTTATCGGGTATGCCTTCATCGAATATCACATCGAAGGCCGAAAGACGGTCGGTGGCGACGAGCATGAGATGCTCACCCATATCATATATCTGCCGGACCTTGCCTTCGTAGAGTTTCTTGAGTTTCGGGAGTTCTATCGTCGTCAATGCCGTCATTATCCCCTCCCCTTGCGATACTCGGTGATGAAATGGAGCGCAAGGCCGCCGATGAAGAGAAGCCACAGCGCCGCCGATATCCAGAGCAGTATGAGAAGCGTCCTCGGCTCATACTTAAGCTGTATGTCATGTTCCCCCGCGCCCACGAGTACGCCCATGGACACGCAGTTCGCACGCATAAGCCGTACGCGTTTGCCGTCGACATACGCGTTCCAGTCCGGATGATACATGTCCTTCACGACCACCACCACCGGTCCATCGGAAGCGCATCGTATCTGTACCGCATTATGTTTGTACTCGAAACCGGTAAGTCCCACGCGCGTCGCCGGGATGAATTTCGTGTTCGATACGCTGTCGGCATCGGCCCCGTACACTACGGCCGTACGCGTCAGGTCGAAACGGTCGCCCGCGAGCGCTTCAAGCGCCGCGTCGAAATCCTTCGCGATATACACGCCGGATGCCATCTCGAACCGCGGACGGGCGAACGCCGTATCGTAGAGGAACACGGTCTGCCCGTTGCCGATGGGAAGCTGATCGAGATTGGTGATATACGCCGAGAACGCGGAGTTCACCGCGAAATCGCTCATCAGATACCGGATATTCAGCAATTGATAGAATCGCGGATGGAATTGCAGCGCATCCTGAATGCCGAAACGTCGGAAGAAGCGTTCGTATTCGCCGCGCATGGTACGCATGGCGGGGGCATCGAAGAGCGGTATGCCGTACTTGGGGAATGTATGCGTCACGAAGTGATTGAGTATGCCGTTGCGCGAAAGGAAGCGCGTCCTGTCTATCGTGCCGCCCATGCGGCGCTCTTCCAGTATACGGACGATGCGGTTGGAACGATACATCTCATCGTGGTCCTGCGTAATGACGAAGAACTGGCCGGTGTACCAGAGATCGACGGCGAGCACGACCACGCAGAGCACCGTAAGCGCCCGGAAAAAGAAGCGCTCGAGCGTGGTTGCGAACGCGACGACGGCGAACGCCGCGGATGCGATGACCGGTACGACGAGGAACAGCACATCGTTCGTATCGCGGATGTACATGAGTATGGAAAGCGCTATGAACGCCGCCGGAGCGGCCGCCTTTTCCCATACTTTCACCGTGCTCCGCATCGTAAGGAAGAACGACACCATGGATGCCACAAGCACCGCCATGAAGAAGAAACGCGCGGCATAGGTGGCGACGTTCTTCGCCATGGCCTGACCCGCAGCCTCGCCCCAGCGCTGAGCGAACGAAGCCGCCGAGCCCGATTGGTTCATGACGGCGAACGCGGCGAAGAAAAAGCCGATAACGACGAGCGCATAGACGACGACATTGAATATCCTGAGCGATGACAACTCCTTCGCATTGAACGCGGTGAGCATATCATCGCGCTCTTTTTTCCGGAGCACCTCGACGAAATAATGGAAGCCGAACGCCGAGAGCACCGAAAGCGCGAGCGTGAAGATATGGATGAATTTGTTCGGGTTACGGAACGACTCCATGAACGGGAGGCTGTAGATAGCGCCGAACAGGGGCGGAAAATAGCGGCCGAACGATGCGATGAGCACGATGAGCGCGGCCGTTCCCCAGAACCATTCCTCCTTGCGGCGGAACACGATGACGGCGAAAAGCGCAAGGACGACGGCGATAAGCCCCGCATTCTCCGTGCCATGCTTGAAATTATTCCACGATGTCTTGCCTTCGATGAATCCCATGCGGCCCCAGTACGGATGCGTCTGTGCGCCCGAGTAGAAGCCGAACAATCCCGGTGCGGCGAAATCCGCGATCTCTTCGGGCGGGAATGACCACATCGTGGCCCAATCCCATTTCTCCGCAGCGCTTTCCTTTGCGGCGGGTGTAATATCGCCTTTCCCGGTCGCTTCCAGGAAACTCGATACCTACTGCATGGTGAACAGTATCGCCACCACACCGAGGGATACGTAGCCCAGAACATCCTTAATGACAGCCGGCCGCTGTTCCTTCAGATATGCTGCGAGCGTTGCATCTCCTTTCTTTCTATACAGCAGATAGAAGAAATAGAAACAAAGGAGCACGGCGAAATATAACGATACCTGCACCTCACCGCCGAGAAAGGCAATGCCGAGGAAGGCGCCGGCGAACGGAAAAAAACGCATGCGGTTCTCGTCCATCGCACGATGGAGGAAATAGAGCACCAATGGATAGAACGCGAACGTCTCGAATTTGCCGAGATGGCCGGGGAGTATGAGCGAGAGCGTATCGTTGGTGAACATGAACGCTATGGCGCCGAAGAACGCCGCGGGGAGCACAAGCTTCATCTGCCGTAAGAACAGGAACATCCCGTAACCGGCGATAAAGAGATGCACCATGAGCGACACCTGCGGATAATGCTGTGCAGGGAAGATCAGGAGGAGAAGCGATGACGGCTTGAGGAATATCGGCACACCGCGAGAGGCCATATAATACGAACTGTCCCACAGGTAGGAGAAACCGGCGCGCATGACATCCTGAAGGCTCTGATTGAGCCATGGTATCGTGTCGCCCATGGACAAGATGTTCTCGAACCCGAGATTCTTGAAGAAAAAGAATACGGCGAGAGCGAGGAACGCTCCGATATACAATGCTTCCGATATCAGCCTTTTTTTCATACCATGCCCTTGACGAAAGATGTCCGCGATTATAGCAGGAGAAGTGGTTTTTACAAGGGGAAAGGGCTTGCCGCGGACTCGCCGCAATGCTCGCAGCTCATATCCGGTGTTCGGAAGAAGAGCCGATCGATGAATACTATCGATACTCATTCCCCGCTGCCTTCATGTTCCGATAGTCGCGCGGCGATGTGCCGTACCGCTTGCGGAAAAGCATCGTAAAGAGCTGCTGACTGCTGAATCCGCACATGATGGCTATATGGCTGAACGAACGATGCCCTGCGGCAACGAGGTTCTCCGCCCGTGCAAGCCTTACATCATTGATATACCGCACGAGGCTTTGTCTGAAAAGACGTTTAAAATTCCTGGCAAACGCAGCGCGTGTCATATCGAACGCCGATGCAATGGTCCTCGGGAGGCTGCTTTCAGCGCTATGCTCCTCTATGTGGTCACGGATAGCTGCATCGATGCCTGCGCCGCTGCGGATGCCTGCGAGACAGCTTGTCGCCTTTCGTACAATAAGTTTCCCCGGTACAAGCGCACGCTGGCCGACTGTCGGACGCTTGCCGGTGATGATCCCATGGAGCATATCGGCCCCGGCCCGACCGATACCGAAGAAATCCTGCGCTATGGTAGCGGACAGCTTTCGGAACATCCCGCGTGCATCGCGGATATCGTCGAACCCTGTTACGGCAATATCATGGCCGATGCGAATACCGCGGTGTTCGGCGAAAGCGCAGAACTGATGGGCAAGCGAATCGACCTCGAACATGACCGCCGTCGTTCCGTCAAGGATCACCTGTTCGAATACGCGGGACATGACGCGTTCGTATCGCTTTCCCGAAAGCCGGGCAGCGGAAACAAGATCACGCTGCGCTCGTCCCGATAATACATCAAATCCATGTACCCAGGCTTGCCGTACAGGAAGCCCGAGCGTATGCATGGCATTACGGTACGCGCGGAAGCGTTCATGGGAATACCCTTCGCAGCGTGCAGCGACATAGCCGATCGCGCGGTGACCGCAGTGATAGAGATGCTCCGCAAGCGCGTGTATGGAAGCATGTTCATCAGTCGTCACACAGTTCGCGCCTTCCCAGAACGGCAAGGAACTCAAGAACACACAGGGGCGTTCGTTCGCGATACGCTCCCATGCATCGCATTCCGCCCGTTTCGACCATGGCAGACCGCCCAAAAGCCCGCTATATCCGCGGAATATGCCTTTTTTCAGCAGCTCTGCTGCGGATCGATGCGTAATGAAGTACCCAAGACCATATCGGAGCAACCGTTCGTTCACACCGCTGTCGACAGCGATCTCCGCTTCGCACAGATACTGCGGGGCACCCGAGAGGGAGCTTTTTTTTCTGAGTATGCGTATCGGCGTTCTCATGTTCCATGGCGAGCAGTAACGGCAGCGCCCGATACACTATAGCGAGAAGAAGCGTATGCGTCAAGCACCCATGGGTGTCAATCGGCGAGCATAAGCAGGGTGTACAGCTGCGGGGAACGGCCGGGTTCAGTGCCCGCCGGTGTTGTCGTCAGTCTTCCTGCGTACTCCTTCTTTTCCGCATCATCGCGGTCATTGACGCAGATGCCGAATGCAGCGCGGTACCCCGCTTCAAGCCTCAGCGGAAGGATAAGGCGCTGCGGGAACATCGCCTCGATGATATATCCGCCCTCGGTCTGAGCGAATACCGTCCGAATGCCGGTCTCTACCATTTTTGCTTTCGGTGCGAGCACGCCGCCGGCCTGCTGCTGTTCCGGGGCTTCCCAACGATACACGATGCATCGGTCATTCTCGTCGGGATACAGGTCATAGCTGTAATCGTCGGGGCCGTATCCGGGAACCGTACTCGACCGCCCATCCGCTTTTGTATCAAAATACACCTGTACGGCATCATTGAGATACCGCTGGTTGGTGCGAGGATATCGTTCATGCACGAATTGATCGTCCTTGACCGATACCCGCAGATAGAGATGTTCCCTGTCCCATGCGAATTGATACCGCGCACGCAGTGACGATGGCTGCACGGGCTGCTTTGCGTCCACGGAATTCACCAGGAGAACATGCGGGACATCCTTCCACGATGCGGGGTCTCCGAGCACCACCGCGCGTTTCGGGATGAACAGATAATCAAAGGACACATCCTCAGAAAACCGACCGCCGTCGATGGTGATACCGACGGGCAGTGCAGCCCTGCGTAACGAACCGATCGATCGGTCGAACGATGTCGGCACGGGAAGGAGCTTCTCTTCGAGCACATCGAATGTCACTGTCGAGGTCGTATCGCCGGGCAGCGCGATCATCGCATGCACCTTTCTGCTCGTCTGATTTCGGATACCGATCGAGATCCCGGCTGTTTGCGGAACAGCACGAACTGCGAGCGGACATGAATTGTCGCCTGCAATGACGCCGGAATTGACGGCAGCGGTGAACGCCGTGAGCGACCCCGGCTTCCCACGGAAAAACAGCGGGAACGGGGAAACATTGGCCTCAACAATGCCTCCCCGCGCTATCGGTGTCCGAGCATTCCCCATGAGATCGATGATCTCCGGGACTTCGTTGCCGAAGGTAAAGGATATCTGCGGCCCCTTCTTGAACCCGCGGTCGATCTGATCATCATGACCCCAAAGGGCCATCACGGGACGCTGTGTCCCGTCGAGAAAAATATAACCGCGAACCCCCGGGGCAGGACGGAAATCGCTTTTGAACGTGACGTCGCCGAGGAGATGGCCGAGCGTATTGGGCACCATCGCCATCGCTATCGGCGTAAGATCATGGTCCATGAAGCCGTGCGCGACCCAGCCGTTGAGCGAACGGACCTGCGGCCAGTACTTCAGCGCCATGATCCAGCTGCGCGCGAACAATGCCGCCGCGGCGCGCTCCCCCCAACCCATATCGTACGAAACGAATCCCGCGCGATAGTGATCGGTGCTGCATGCCTTGAACGTGTTCAGTCCCCACGCCGGCACATGCATGTGACTGTGATAGATGCCTTCGGTAAAGTGTACCGGGGTATCGGCGCCATATCCGTGCGTGGCGAGCATGCGGAGGAACGTTGCGATGTCCGCATCGAGGTCGGCGGGGTATTCGGGCATGGAGCGGTACGGATGAATGGCCATGGCATCGAAGCGCATGTTCGTCCCGATCTCGGTAAGATACTGATCGTATTGCCGAATGCCGACGTCCGGGCTCATATTGCACGGACCGCCTTCAGGCATGAGCAGTGCCTTCGGATTCGCCCTCCGCGCCCCGCGCGCCCCTGCAACGAGCAGCTTCGCATAATCGGAAACGTTCTTGTCGCGCATCATCTTCCAGCCCCCCGCTTCGCTCTCGGCCTCGAAGAACCAGGTCGGCACATGCGGGAATTCGGACACGATACGATAGGCCCACTCCTCGAACTCCTTTTCCTGCTCCGGTGTGACCGCATCCCATTTTTTCGCTGCGGGCGGGAGCTCGGTATGCTTTTTCGGCATCTCAAAGTGATAATCGATGAGACCAACACCGGTATCGGTAATGCCGTATTTCTCGATAAGCGCCCAGTACCACGGCTGCACCGATCCGTAATCGGTTGACCCAAGACCCACATCACGGTAACGACGGCATATGTCCTCGAGCCGGCACGAACGTATCGACAACATCGATCCGAACATCGTATGGGTCGGATGCGTGTTCCTGAGCGGCTGCAGTACGGTGAAACGGAAGAACTCGGTATGTGCGGGAATTGCTGTCCCTGCAATGTCCGCGCGCAGTACGAACACGCCGCTGCCGAGTTCAGGCCCGAAGGGAAGCCGCAGTACATTCTCTGCATCAGCGAATGCAATGGTCTTCTCATAAAGCGTTTCATGGAAATAATTGAACAGGGTGAGCTTTGCCGTTCCGGCGCTCTTTGATGAAATGATAAGACGTGCATCGATATTCGCCCCCGGCGCAAGGAAATTTTCCGGGTCAGAGGTGATAAGACGCGCATCTACCGGCGCAGTGACAAATTCCGTTGCCGCTGTTCCCTCCTCGAACTGAAGACCATCGAGATAGAGGTATCCCGGGGTGTCCCCCGCGATACGCCATGCACGCAGAATTATCGAGCAGACATTATTGGGAGCGGTTATCGTTCCCGTATAGCGAGTCCATTCCGTCGGTACAGCACGCGATTCACTGATGCCGAGATTCGGGAATACCGGCCATGCGCCGGTTATCGTGCCGGCATTAAGCCCTATGCCCTGTGTACTTGCACGCGCCCAAACGCTGAAGGTATAGCTTTTTCCCGGCACAACGGGGATGGCGAATGTCTGAAGATGGCTATCCCGGTTCTGATCGGGCCTCGCTGGTTTTCGGGCGAGCATGCGGAGACAGGATCGTCCGAATTTCGGGCGATCGCCGCTCACCGAATATATCGGCTCCGTGCTCGGCTGATAGAACGCCCACGTATCCTGCAGGCTGAAATAGCGCAATCCCGATTCGAACGACGGGTTCATGATACGGTTGCGCGTGAGCGGCTGCGGAACGGTGATTCGATCGCTACCGTAAAAACCGATCCCTGCGGTCGGCGACGGTCCGCTTGCACGGCCGCGTGTCTTGAGCAGATCGATCACGATGATGATAGGATCATTGATCCTGTCTGCTTCCTTGTTGATATCGATGCGCATGGCCAAAGCCGGGTCACCCTTATAGTCGAGTGATTCGGTGATGCGTATCTGCGGTGCCCGTACTGTCAGTATAAAACCGCGATGCGGTTCGTCTGCATCCGCGGCGAGGTCGAGCGACGTGCCGCTGAACACTTCCGTCCCGGCTTTCGTGAGCGATGTTTTTGGCGACGCCGTAAGCATAGTTCCGTTGGCAGTTATCTTCTGGCTCCGATAGCTCGGGAAATACACGAACAGAGTGAAATCATTGATCTGCTTGGCAAGCGCACCCGTACAGCCGTGGCGGTAGGCGATCTCGAGCTTCCCGTCCGCGCGGACCTTCGCCTCATACGAAGCGGTCGCGGTTTCGTTCTCGGTGATGCGGCACGGTTTTTCCCAGCGCAGTGTGCGGTTCGTTTCATCGGCGAGCAGCGTGCAGTCCGTCGTCCCCTCCTTGAGTGCGAATGGATTACCCCAGTACTTCCGGGATGATGATGCCCCCCACGGCTGCAGTATCGCCATATCCTGCTCATCGATCACAAGCTTTATCGTATTGTCGCGGTCCGGTTTCGTGCTCACCTGCTCCCGCGAGTTAAGCCGCTTATTCCCCGATTCAAACACGGTCGGCGGACGCAGTACGATACTGCCGGTGCTCGCCGTTCCCGTATCGGCAAAAATCGCCTCCGGTTCCGGAAGCATAACGGCGCGTGTCACGCTGCCGCCGGCATCGATAGTGTTCGTACGCACCGACACCGTTTCCGCAGCGACGGCAGGCGTTTTTTTCAGCGCCGCCTGTTCCGGCATCCGTACATGTTCCGCGGCTATCTCCGCGGCGGAGAGGGCTCGTGAATACACTTTCACATCATCAATAACACCCTGGAATGCATCGATGCCGGAACGTTTGCCGATGAGAAAGCTCGATGCACTTGGCAGAGCGGTCCATTCGCCTTCCTTCATGGCGGTACGTATGCCGTCCTGGTACAGCATGAATCCATTGTTCCTGAATACGACGCCGATATGGTGCCAGGTATCGTCAAACACCGCTGTGCCGATCTTCGCGCCGACTATCGACGAACTCCCGCGTGCACCGATCTCGAAAACCCCTGGTGCGGTCATGAGATTGATATCATACCCGCGCGAGCCCGGTCCGTATTTGCTCACCAACCCGGCCCACCCCGTGCCGCCGCTCACCGGTTTCGTCTTTATCCAGCAGAGCACGGTGCAGTCGGATGTGAGATCGAAAACAGGTGCGGTCCCGGCATCCACATATGCCCCATCGGACAGTGACAGGGCATTCCCATGCCTGCCTGTTACCCATTGCGCCGCACCGATGACCCTGGCATCGTGTGAGCCGGCACTGTCCGCCACGGCCGCTCCGGAGACTTCGTCAAATCGCCACCAGGCGATAATATTCTCATCGACCGCAACGAGCGGCATGACACACAGGGCCGTGATCAGTACGAACCGGATCATGATGCACCTCCCGCTTCATTTCCAGACAGCGTTCGATCTTTGCAGTATAACACAAATTCGCATGAAGGATTTCAATTTTCGCACGAAAGCCCGGGCAGCATCGATTTAAATATTCTGACATGATCGGCGATCTGTGCAGTCACCATCTCTATCGGTGCGGTGCCTCGACAGTCCGCCCAGCTCACCACCCGGCTCGGCAACCACGTTCAGCCCCCGTACAGCCTCGCCAATTCCGCAATGACCAGATGATTGAACGCATGCGACGTCCGATTGGCCACTATCTTCGCACGCACGGGCCTTCCGGCAAGAAAGAGATCGCCGATGACATCGAGCATCTTATGCCGGACGAATTCATCGGGGTAGCGGAGTTTCGTATTGATGACCTTCCCGCCGGAGAGGATGATGTGGCTTGCTATCATGCCGCCGCCGACAGCGCCGCTTTTCTGCGCCATATCGATGTTCTCTATCGTATTGAACGAACGCGCCGGTGCGATATCCTTCTCGAACGCTTTTCCCGACTTCATGATGAAGGTAAGCTTCTCTACGCCGACGGGCTTGGGGAAATCGATGCGCAGCGTGAGCGAAAATGAACTGGACGGGGTGAATATCATATACGGCGTCTTCGGTGATACCGTTCCGAACACATGACGTTTCTTTACCGTGAGCGCAGCGATACGCTCCTTCTGCTGCTCAATGCCCGCTTCGCGTATAATGCGGCAGAAATCGATGGCCGAGCCGTCGACATTGGGGATCTCTTCGTCTATCTTTATCGTAAGATTGCTTATGCCGTAGGCGTGGAGCGTCGCCAGAAGATGCTCGACGGTACGCGCACGCGCCTTGCCGACGGAAAGCGCCGTTGAATTCGCGCCCTCGCCGTTGGACTTGAGCAGGTTCGCCGGCGACAGCGGTATCTCCGAATTGCTCGCGATATCGATGAACCGTATGCCGCTCCCCGGCGGGGACGGCAGCAGCTGCATGCCGATCTTCCGTCCGTTCATGAGCCCGAAACCGTTAAGCACCACGCTCTTCGATATCGTCGCCTGCCAGACAAGATCCCCTTTCGCGTGAATGATCTGCCTTTTCTTCTCGCTCGCTGCCGGCAACGGCATCTCCGCCTGCGCTGCTGACGATCGGATATGCTTGCCGACCATGCGCAGCACCCGCTCCATGGTGAACGGCTTCTCGAGAAAATCCGCCGCCCCGAGCTTGGTCGCCCGCACGGCGGTCTCTATGCCCGCATGACCGCTGATCATGATCACCGGAACACCGGGGCGACGTTCCTTTATCTTCATCAGAAGTTCAAGCCCGTCTATCTCAGGGAGCCATATATCGAGGAGTATTATCTCCGGTTCGAGACTTTCAATGCAGACAAGCCCCTTCTCACCGCCGTCGGCGGTATACACGGAATAACCTTCGCTTTCGAACATGGTGCGAAGCGTCGCCAATATGGCCTTCTCATCATCGATGATGAGTATGGTGCCTTTTGTTTTTTTCGTCTTTCGAGCCATTGAGAGCGCGGATTATATCATAAGTGACGACGATTACAACAATGCCGGCAGGAACGTAACGCACAACGATCCCGAACAAGGCACAACCACCGAGCTCACAGAGGGACACAGAGAAGAAGAAGAAGAAGAAGAAGAAGAAGAAGAAGAAGAAGAAGAAGAAGAAGA
>JBBTBY010000123.1 GCA_038043445.1 Spirochaetota bacterium | reverse complement strand
GTGCAGGAATTTGATGAGCACATCGCCCATCGGCTCGTATGCCTGCGTCCACGGCCCCTGCATCTTTTTACAGAGCTCGGTCGCTGACACATGATCACCGGAGAACACCGCTTTGCGAACCTCGGGAAGCACCTCTTTCGCACGCGGATTATTCCACTCCCGCGGGAACCCCGACCAGAGCGTATCATCGTTCAACTGTAATCGCTCCTCGCCTATGCCCCCGAACACCATGGCGCCGAATCGGCCGTTGCCGAGGGGAAGCGCTTCATTCCAATTCCTCGCCGGTGCTGCGTACCAAAGCGTTAATGGATCCATTGATAACCTCACTACGGAAGATAAGCTACATCATAAATGGGCGCAGAAAACCCATCGCATTGACATATAGGTGGATTATATTGCGGACCGAGTCAAATCACCAGCGCATTATTACCTTGACAAACAAATCGCATTTGACTATACTACCTGTATATCTATAGCGCTATAGTTATGAAAATATCAAAAAACAGCCAAATTCCAATGTATTTACAGCTCAAGGAATACGTCCTTGAGCGTATCAAGAGCGGTCAGTCCAATGACCGTCTCCCCTCAATAAGCGAGCTTATCAAGCGCTACCATGTCTCACTTTCCACCATTAACCGTATGCTCTTTGCACTTGAGAAAGAAGGCCTTATCGAGCGGCGGCGGGGAAAAGGCATATTCATCGCGGGGCGCGACGGCGAGATAGCACTTGAACAGGGCACCGGCGGACGCGAGATACTCTTCGCATACCCGCGCTATTTTTCGCATTTCATTTTCCGGCTCACCGAGCATGTGCATATGGCCGCATCGCAATTCACGCTGCGTCCCGTTGAGCTCAAGAAAGATACCGACTATGAGATAATCAGCGACATCATTGCTAAAAGCAGCGGCATCGCCGCGGTGTTCGTGCTCCCCGCACAGCAGATCTCGATAGCGCAGCTCGCTGAGTTCAATGCCGCGGGCATACCGTTCGTGTTCTTCAATGAAGTCAATGCGGAGGGGCTTACTAATATACGCATCGTCTGCCCCGATTACGAAGCGAGCGCGTCGAGAGCGCTACAATATCTCATCGACAGCGGCCACACAGACATCGCATACATCGGCAATGAGCCGGAAGCGGAGGAAACGCGCATACGCGAGCGCACGATACGCCGCATATTTTCCGAGCACGGAATATCGCCGGATCTGATGGACCGTGCGCACCGCATTCGGCCATGGGACAGCGCGCTTCTTGCAGGGTATGTGAGAACGAAGGAACTTATCACATCGCATCGGCCATCCGCCGTCATATACGATTCCGCGTCCGGGGCCGCCGGTGCGCTCCGTGCTTACGCGGAGGCCGGCATACGCGTCCCCGAGGATGTAAGCATCATCGCCGACGGCGGCGAAGGCGACAGCGACCAGTATGCATACACGGTCCCCGGCATAACCGCCATGGCTGCGCGATATGATGATCTCGCTCGCACAGCATTCCGTGCCGTCGCGGGCGGTGAACATATTACACGCATTGCATCGGTGCTCTGCGAACGTTCGAGCACGGCAGCAGTACCGGTCAGTGTACCGTGATCATGATGAAAGAAGAACGATATACGCACAGGAGCACACAATGAGACGAACGACGCGCATAATCATCGTTGTCGCTGGAATGACATCCCTGGTTTTCGGCCGGCAGGAGATCAAGTGTCCTGCGCCTGATCTCAGCCCGGAACAATCATACGTGCCGATCTCGGAGATCGAAGGATTCGAAAACCTCGATACGGCATGGGCCGCAGCAGATGGTTCGCAGAGCGCAAAGGCTTCGGTCGTTGTCGACAAGGCTGTCAAACGCGATGGAGCCGCATCACTTCGTGTCGATTATGAATTCCTCGCCGAGAAAAAACTGGAATTCATCCAGCTCGATACCGGCATTGCCGTCACCGACGATGACACCCCCGGCGGCATCGGTTTTTGGGTACTCGATGATGGAACGCGATTCCCCCTCTTCGTCCGGCTGGTCGATGCGAACGGTGAAACGCATCAGCTCGCGGCGATAGCAGAGCAGAACAGCGGATGGCATTTCATCGCATTCTCCGTTTCAGGGCAATCATCCTTCTGGGGCGGCGACAAGAACGGCAAGCTCGATCTGCCCGCAAAACTCCAACTCATCTTCGACCGCCCGATGATCGGGTACAAAGGAAAGAACTCGCTCTGGCTCGACACGGTCACACGCTTGAAAAAAACAGAACAGAAAAGACCGTCACTTGTCATCGAGGGGGCTCCGCCGTTCGGCAATGTATATGCCCCGAAAGCGCAGGTGGAATTGTTCGCACGCGGCGAGGGGAGCGCGATACGATGGAGCGTCGCCGATTACTTCGATACTATCGTCGCGAAAGGAGAGGGCGCCGCATCAGAATGCCCCGTCACATTCACCCCGAGCGCTCCGGGATACTACCGCTGCCGCATCGACCTTATCAGCGGAGGGAACGTCATTGAAACAAAACTTTTCCCGTGCGCCGTGCTCGCCGCCACAGGCGTCGCGAGGAACGCCTTTATCGGGATTTGCACTCATTTTCTCAACAGCCACCCGCTCGAATCGATGGATCTCCTTGCCCAGTACGGCATCCGCCATTTCCGCGACGAGGTCCCCTGGAGCTGGACTGAAAGGACCGCGGGCGTCTATGAAATGCCCGAGGCGTGCGGAAAATATCTCGCGCGCGCAAAAGAATTGAACATGGAACCGTTCGTCATATACGATTACGGCAACAAGCTCTATGCAGGCGGCGATTTCCCGAATACGGACGATGATATCGCGGCATTCGCCCGCTATGCCGCTGCATTGACAGGCATGACCAAGGGAAATGTCACTTCCTATGAGGTGTGGAACGAATGGGTCGGCGGCTGCGGCATGAAAGGCAAGGTCAACGATCATTCCCCGGAAGCCTACGGCCGGCTGCAGAAAGCCGTGTATAGTGCGGTAAAAAAAGAGCACCCGGATGTCACCGTGGTCGGCATCGGCGGGGAATACGGTTTGAAATGCGCAGAAAATATCGAGCGCGCGATAAGCACCGCCGGCGGTTCATCCATGGATGCATTCTCGATACACCCCTATCGATATCCTGCACCGCCTGAAATGAGCAAACTTGTTGAAGAGGTTGGCGCCATCGCCGATCGCGCTGCCGCGAAAGGAGCGCCGAAAAAAGCGTGGGTGACCGAGATCGGCTGGCCTACGCAGGCGGATTCCCGCGGTGTTCTCGAGCGCTCGCAAGCACGCTATATCGTACGAACGTATGCGCTCCTTCAATCGACGGGGTTCGTTGAGCGGGTGTACTGGTACGATTATAAAGATGATGGAACGAACCGCATGTACAACGAAGACAATTTCGGCATTGTACGTCATCAGGTATTTAATTACGCCCCCAAGCCAGCCATGGTCGCGCTCTCGGTGTTCAATCGCGCGACCGCAGGAGCGACCGCCGTCAAGCTCCTCCGCAATGAGAACCGTCATGCCGTGCTTTATACCCTGCCCGACGGCAGTGAATGCCTGATCGCGTGGATGTCAAGCGGACGCGAGGACGCGACGGTCTCAGGAACTGTTTCCTCGGTGAAGAATATCATGGGGCTCCCGATCTCATCGGACAGGTCCGTACGTCTCACCGAAGACATAGTGTATATCTATGGAAAAGACCTTGGCATTTAAAACGCTGTAATAAAATATATCCTTGGGAGATTTACAATGGGACACATGATCTTCAGATCAGTCTTGATAACGACGGCTGTGTGCGTAACGCTCGCTGCTGGTCTATTCGCTGAGTGGCGTCCGATAGAGCTGATACCCGATGATTCTCAGAGCGACAAGGCGTTCGAGCGGGTATCGCCCGTCAATTACGCCGCATCGACCGAGGGCTGGACGACGGGCGAGAGCGATCAATACGCCGTCATGAAGGTAAGCGAGGGGACGGGACGCGCGGGAAAAGCGGTAAAGATAGATTTCACCTTCATCGGCAGAGAGAAGCTCGAATATGTGAATGTCGGGAAAGAATTCGTCGTCGATAAACCGGGGTTATACATCGGCATGTGGGCGAAATTCGACGGCGAGACTGGGTCACTGCGCCTGCGCGTGAACGACGCCTCCGGCGAAACGCATCAGCTCGAATACGAGAACAGCATCGTGAAAGGCGAATGGAAATTCTACGCATGCAAACTTAAGGACCACGGCGGTGCGTGGGGCGGGGATGGGAACAGAAAGCTCGATTATCCGGTGAAGCCCTATGCCATCGTCTATGACCGGCCGAGCAAGGGATACAAAGGGGCAGGCTCTATCACCATCGACGATATATACCTCATGAAAAAACGCGAGGAACCGCGACCGCTCTTCAAAGCTGAGATCGATTCCCCCGCGTACGGCAATTCGTTCAGCGCAGGTTCAGTGAAACTGAAGCTTTCACCCGCAGCGGACGGCATTGTCGGCGCGAACTACAGCATCAGTGACGGCACACGCGTGTTCTCGAAGGGGAGCATGGAACTTTCCAAAGAGAATGTCATCACGATAGGCCCAAAGGTGCAGGGCTTCATCACCGCAACGATAGAGAGCACGCTCGCCGGCGTTCCGGTCGCGAGCTATACGGTACGCATGAGCGTGAACCCTGCCATCGACCTCAAGTCCATAGCATCATCGTTCTTCGGCATATGCACGCATTATCAGAGCGGTTTTCGTCCCGATTACTTCCCGCCGGAAACGATGAACATGATGGCGTCCGCGGGCATCAAATATCTCCGCGATGAGATGTGCTGGAGCCGCGTTGAGCAGAAGAAAGGCGGGATAGTCTTCGATCCGAAATACGATGCCTACATCGATGCCGCGCTCGCTCTCGGCATTGAACCGCTCATCATCCTCAACTACGGGAATAAATTCTATGATGAAGGTAATTTTCCCGCATCGGATGAGACACTCGCGGCGTACGGAGCGTACTGCAAGGCACTTGCTGCGAAATACAGAGGCCGTATAAAATGCTACGAGGTATGGAATGAATGGACGGGCGGCTGCGGCATGAAGGGCAAGGACGGAAAGAACCGCCCGGGAAATACGCCGGAAAACTATGTGAAGGTGCTCAAGACAGCGTTTGAAGCGGTGCGCGCGGTCGATGCGAATGCGTATATCGTCGGACTCGGCGGTGAGCACAGCACGCATGACCTGAAACCTATCGAAGCGATGTTCGCTGCCGGCGCGCTCTCCTACTGCAATGCCGTATCGGTTCATCCGTACCGTTATCCCTCCGCACCGGAGGACAAGGTCGCCGGCATGACGCTCGTGGAAGAGATGAAGAACATCAAGTCGCTCATCGAGAAATACAATGGAAAGCAGAATATATGGATAACCGAGGTCGGCTGGCCGACGCATAAAGGCTCGCGCGAAACGACGGAAACGGAGCAGGCGAGAATGCTCGTGCGGGCGCATGTGCTCATGCTCTCCACCGGTGTCGTCGAGAAGCTCTTCTGGTACGACCTCATGGATGACGGTGCGGATCGCGCGTATAATGAGAACAACTTCGGCATCCTTCGCAACGCAAAATTCGGCTGCATGCCGAAACCCGCCTACAGCGCGTATGTGGTCATGAGCTCGCTCCTTTCGGGGGCTCAATTCGTGAAGGAGCGCAATTTCCATGCGGATGCACTTGCCTTCGAGTTCAAGCGCGCATCCGGTGCCGTGATCGCTGCGTGGTCACCGAAAACATCGGCGACGGTAACGGTGCCCGCTGGCATGAACGCCGTCGATATCATGGGGAATGCGCTCGGGACGGGTACGGTCACGCTCACGGCATCACCGGTATATTTCGTAAAGAAGTGAAACTTAGTCGGATGGGAGAATAGACCATGAAAAAATTCCTTGCCCTGCTCGGCGCGATCGCCTCTCTGTCATTCGCAGAGACCGTCACCGACACACTCATCGATTTTCCGGCGGGGTATAAAGCGAACCCCGCGTACAAACAGGACCCCGTTACCGCATCGTCCGCGGAGACATCGGCCGATATGAAGCGCTCGGGTGAGAGATCGCTTAAGATAAGCTACACGCATGAAAAGGCTGCCTATGCGGAATATGTGCTCGCGCCTTTTACGGGCGGCAATGCCATCGAAGATATCGGCGGCGAACTGACGCTCGCAGGATTCGCGTCCGCCGAAGGCATATGGATAAAACTGCGCCTTATCGATGCGAAGGGCGAGACATTCCAGTCCCGCGGGCTTACGCTTAAGAAAGGAACGTGGGAAACGAAGAAGATACGTCTTGCCGACGGCAGCGCGGACATCGAATCATCATGGGGCGGCAATAACGATAAAAAGCTCGATGTGCCGGTGAAATTCCATACTATCATCGTCGAAGGCAGCGGATCGGGAACGATCTATTTCGACCGGATAACGCATACCTACACCGAGAAGGAAGCACCAGCCGGCGGCGAAGTTATCGCAGCGGATTTTGAGAACGCGTCGGGGCGCATTGAACCGCTCGCGAAAGTGAAGATCAAGTCGGAAAATGCAGAGATCACCGATGCGACCGCCATCGGGAAGCGTTCGCTCGGTGTCACGATATCCATTGACGGGCGCGGCTATGCGGAATATCCCATCATCGACTTCACGAAAGATGTGAAAATAACCGAACGCGGCGGGAGCGTATCGCTCTGCGCGAAGAGCACATCGAAGGATATGTGGGTAAAGATCCGGCTGCAGGATGCCACCGGTGAGACGTTCCAGTCGACGCGGCTCAATCTCGGCGGCGATCAATGGCTCACGAAAACCGTTCGTGTCATTGAATCGAAGGATGAATTCGAATTCCCCACCTGGGGAGGGAACAAGGACGGGAAATTCGATTTTCCCATCACGATACATCGCCTTATCATTGAAGGTGCGGGCGACGCCGTCGTGTATATCGACAACATCATCTATGCCGATGCGAACCAGAGCGACTATCTCGCATCGCTCAGGAAGACCGGCATGTTCAGCGTCGTGAACGATCGGCCGATCAATATTTTTGAGCAGGGCGCGGAATGCGCATTCACGCTCATGTATTCGAACAAGACGCGTAAGAGCGCCGATGTCGTGCTCTCGGCACGCATCGCCGATTATTTCGGGACACCGGTGATCGCAAAAAAGAAGACCGTGCATTTCGAAGCACGAGAAGCGAAAACGCTCCCGCTCACAATGGGAACGGCGAACAAAGGCTATTTCGCGATAGAGCTTCTCGCGGCAACGACGACCGGACACACCATAAGCGAGGGAACGGTTTCGTTCGGGATAGTGTCGGGAAAGAACACCGCACGCGCAAAGCCGGGGGATTTCATCTATGCGATGTGCGCCCACCCCGGGGGATCGCAGCTCGATACGGGACATGTGTACTATCAATGGCTCGACTATCTCGGCGTGGACATGCTCCGCTGGGATTTCACCTGGGGCGGTGTGGAACCGAAGCAGGGTCAGTGGAATTACAATAATCTCGATACGCTTGTTGCCAATCACCTCGGCGTGAAGGTCACGCCGCTCCCGATACTCGATTACTTCGCCGGCTGGTTCTCAAAGGACGGACGCACGCCGCCCTCCGATCTATCGCTCTACTATGTCTATGCGACGAACACGGTCACACGCTACAAGGACAGGCTGAAATACTGGGAAGTATGGAACGAAGCGGACTGGGGATTCTGGCCCGGCGATTTCAGCAGATATATCGAGCTTTATAAAGAGACATACACACGCATCAAGGATATCGATCCGGCGCTGAAAGTCATGAATTCAGGATGGGCGTTCGCCAACCGCCCGTCGCGCGGGCTTACCGAAACGAGCTATGACCGCATGGACCGTTTTTATGCGGCCATCGGGAAGAACATCGACGTGTATGCATACCATGCACACGGCAATGTGAACGAGCTCTACATTGAGAAATTCCCGAAGATACGCGAACATCTGAAAAAGATCGACAAAAGCGGTATTGAGATATGGGATAATGAGAGCGGATACACCGTCGTCGGCGGACAGACAGAACGCGATCAGGCGGAAATGCTCGTAAAGAAAATAAGCACGGTGCAGGCAGAGGGCCATCATGCCTATTTCTGGTACGATCTCTTCTGCGACGGACCGGACCCGAAAGAGGGCGAACACAATTTCGGCATCATCCGTTATAACGACCGCGCCTATCACGAACCGCGCCCCGGTTATCTCGCGTATCACGCGCTCCTGCGCACTATGCGGGGGTTCCGTTTCCGCACTATCGCCGATGTCGGCGAGGGCATCATGGCGCATCTGTATGAGAACGATACGGCAGCTCTCGCCGTGCTCTGGCTCAATGAGAACGCATCGCGGCTCACCTACCTCAACATCGGCGAGGCGGCAGACGCGTCGCAAATCGATATCATGGGGAATGAGCGGCCGGTATCCGTGCGCGAGGGGAAAGCCGCCGTGACAATAACGAAAACGCCCTCCTATCTGCGTTGGAATAAGAGCGGACCAGTCGTGATGAAGGGCGGCCCCATGGTCATCGCCATGCCGCGCTCGATCACGGTCATACCCGGCAGCAGTACCGCGGTACCCGTCTCGGTACAGAACCCGTTCGGCAAGCCGATAACCGGTTCGCTCTCGGTCGCCGCGGGCGGCACGTTCGCCGGCGCCATTGTTCCGAAAGAGCGCGACATTACACTCGCCGCATCGGAGCAGAAAAAGATCGATTTCACGGTATCATCACCCGCGCGCGGCAGCTCAAAGGATATGCTCTCTGCACGATTGACCGTCGATAACGAGATGATCGGATTTGCCGCGGTAGCGATACGCTATGCGGTACCGATCACCGCAAAAGGGGACTATCGCCCGGGGAGCCCGCAGTGGCCATCGGCGCAGGTATTCGCGGAGCTTAAGGAACTGAAGGACATCTTCAATCTCTTCGCGTTCGACCCGACGCGCAAGGAACTTCACTGGCGCGATGCCGACGACCAGAGCGCCGCAGTACGCATTGCCTGCGACGATGCGAAGCTTTATCTGCAGATAACGGTAAAGGACGATATCCATTTCCAGAACGAGCCTATGGACAGGCTTTGGAATGCGGACAGCGTTCAGTTCGCTGTATCAAAGGATAGTGAAAGTGATTCCATGCTCTACGATGTGGGACTTTCCGACGGCAAAGTGCTCATGATAAAGCGTGCGCCGGGGGACAAAGTCGTGCCGATAGCCGACGGCGAAATAGCCGCAGAGGTGAAGCGCGACGATGCCGGAAAAAGAACGGTGTATGAGATAGCGCTTGTTCGTGCGGGACTTCCTGCTTCGATGGCGTTCAACTGCATCGTGAACGATAATGACGGCAAGGGGCGCAAGGGCTGGCTCTGGATAGCCGAAGGTCTCGGCAATGCACGCGATCCCCGGCTTTGGCCGATCATCGTGCTGAAATAACGGAGGGCTTATGCGCATCCTGCTCATCATTACCGCCGCTGTATCGCTCTGTGCGGAGGACGGCCTTGTCGCCTGGTGGTCGTTCAATGACGGCGCTGGTAAAGGCGTGTACGACAGCTCGGGATATTCTAATCACGCGCGTATGCGCGGGGCGGCAGATTGGGCCGAGGGTCGCATCGGAAAGGCCATGCGTTTCAGCGGAGCACCCGCGGGCGCAGAGTTTGCCATGCCGGTGCTTATGAGCGGTGCCGAGGATTCATCGTTCACGATAACGGCATGGGTAAAGCCCGACGAGCAGGCGGGACGGGAGCGGCTTATCGCCGGTAAAAGCGGCTTCCACGCGGGGCTCTTCGCGCACTCGGATAAAGGCATCACCACGTTCGGCTTCTCTGTCTGGGGCATGACCGGCGGATCATGCTCTGTCGGTTCCTCACCGGTACGCATTGGCGAATGGCATCATGTCGCTGCTGCGTATAATGCGCGGAAAATAACACTGTACGTGAACGGCGCCGCGGCGGGGACCGCTTCGTTCAGCGGCACGTTCCGCGACTACGCGAGGACATTCCTCATCGGCGCAGCCGGGAACAATTCGTTCGCGTTCAAGGGCGTCATCGATGAAGTGCGCGTCTATACCGCAGCGTTATCGGCGGATGATATTGCATCTCTCATGCGGTCGACGGAAGCAGCAAAAACCTCCGAGATACCGGGCGACATCGTGCCTGCGGTAACGCTCGAGAAAGACCGCGCTGAGCTACGCACACCGCTCTTTAAAGGCAAGCCCGTCATCGCGCATTACATGACGCAGATGAGCACATTCGGCAGCGATAAAGGGTACTATATGAACGCTGTGTATGGATATCCCGACGGACCGGCGAGCAATATCGGCGGGGCATACACGTACCGTTCAGCGTTCGCGGCATTCCTTTCGAACAAGGCTGCCGACGATGCTATCGAATTCGAAGTGCGTACCGCGAAACGCCTCGGTATCGACGGCTTCCATTTCTACTATCAATCCCCCGACCCCGATACGTATACGCCGGGAACATCCTACAACAATGATGTCATCCGCCGCTTTTTCAGAGTGCTCAAGGAGCGCTCTATCGATTTCAAGCTCACGCTCTGCATCTCGCATCCGAACCAGAAGACCGATGCAAAGGAAAAGATACGTGCCGCAGCGCAGTGCATCAACGAGCTTATGCGCGACTGGAAGGATTCGCCGCATTGGCTGCGCGCCCCCGACGGACGCATCGTATTCTTCACCTGGGCCACCGAGGGCTACAGCGACGGCGTGCTCAATTACGGCGATCTCTTCCGGAAAAAGGATATCGATCTGCATGTCAAAGCACTCGCCGAAGGATATGAGGCGATGCGGCGCATGATAGGCGTGCCTGCTGCATTCGTCTATCATGTTTGGGATAAGGATACGATGTATCAGAATGCCCGCTCGCGCGAGATCGATTTCGATGCGCAGTACGACCGCTACATCGATGCGATACTCGATCATTTCCCCGCGGTGACCGGCTTTGCCGATTATCCCGCGGATGCGCGCTCGACAAAGGAATGGAAGCGCGTGAGCGATGAATGCAGACGGCGCGGACGCTTTTACGGACAGGCGGTGATGACCGACTACGTGAAGACGTATAAGAAGGTCGGAAAACTCCCCATCGCAGCGGACATACCGTCGCTCAAGGCAAACGATGTGAAAATGCTCTATCTCGTGCTCCCCGGCGCCCTGCAGTACCGTACGCTCTGGCAGCGCGCGGTCGACTGCGATGCGTCGTTCGTAAGCTATGTCACCTGGAACGATTACCCCGAGGGGCATCATCTTGCGCCGGAAGGCAATCACAATTTCGCGTTCGCCGTGCTCACCGACTATTTTGAGAACATCTGGCGCGGAACGAAAAAAACAGCCGAGGACACGGTGATGGCGTTCTTCCATAAATATCCGATAGAAGCGGAGCCGATCGTATTCCCCGTGAAGGCGCAGGTGGTGCCGTGGCATATCGGACGCGATGAACCCGTCGTAAGTTCGATGAACATAATCGATGCTGCCGCGATACTGAAAGCCCCCGGCGAGGTATGGGTGAACGGCGTCAAACGTATTACCGCGGACGCAGGTCTTATCTCCGTGCAGGTGCCGCTTGCGGCAGGGCCGGTACGCGTTGAGATACGCAGGAACGGCGCCGTTGCCGCATCGATGCGCACACCCGAATGGATAACCGAAAAGCCCTACCGCACGGACAGGCTCATCTACGCCTACTCATCGAAATGCGATGCACTGTACAAGGAACTGTTCGGCGGGAGCATCGGCTCGGTCGATGAGTATGCCGAGGATGTGCCAGGCATGCCGAACTGGAGGAAGCGCTATCGCCTGCCGGATGCCGCCGCGCTCGACACTATTGCAGGCATCGTCGATCTCGCCCGCTGGATGGGCGGCTCTGTCAGCGGTATGAAGACCGATGCCGCGGGCCTTGCCCCCGTTCTTATCAGGGATGATAAAGCCTCGCTCGTCGATCTTTCCGCGGGCAAGGAACAGTGGAAGGGCGCCGATGACCTTTCCGGCGCGCTCTTTATCGCCAATGACGACACGTCGCTCTTCATACAGCTCGCCGTGCGCGACGACGCGCATATCGATCCGCCGGCATCAGCGAACGATATGTGGCGTGCGGACAGCGTGCAGATAGGTATTGCCCGGCGCGACGGATCACGGAACCTTGAATGTGGGGCGGCACTTCGCGGCGGTTCACCGCTCTTTGCTGTTTGGAAAAGTCCCGTGCCGGAAGCCGACAAACGCATCGAGTACGCAGTCAAGCTCGACGGGAAACTGCGGTACACATTCCGTATACCGCTCGACCTTTTCGGCGCCAAGCCGGGCGATACGATAGCCTTAAGCGCGCTCATCAACGATGCAGATACGGCCGACCGCAAGGCCATCCTTGAATTCGGGCAGGGCATCGGCACGGTGAAAGACCCCGATCTCTATCTTCGGTATCGTCTTGCACGATAAACACCTTTTGAACGGAGCTCTCCCATGAAAAATATTCTTTCCTTGGTAATGTGCGCATCATCGCTCCTTCTTGCCGATGACGGACTTATCGCACGCTATCGCTTCAACGAAGGGCGCGGCCCTATTATCCTCGATGTATCGGGGAACGGCAATCATGCCGTCATTCGCGGGGCGATACGGTGGACCGAAGGCGTTTCCGGCGGCGCACTCGAGTTCGACGGGAAGACGACGCATGTCGAATGTCCGGCGCGCGCGTCGCTCACCGCGGAACGCCCCGCACAGACGATAGAAGTGTGGGTCCGTCTCCGCGCAACGGGAAAGATACAGGACATCCTTTCGCAGGGATGGTTCCATCGCCTCTTCCTCTCCGCCGACGGGAGCGTGACCGCGATAGAGCAGCGCAAGGACAGGCGCGACTACATGCTTCGCGAGCCATCGCCCTCCGTGAACGAAGCGGGAACATGGCATCACATCGCCCTTGTGTTCGAGGGGGCCGGTCGGAAGGATAATTTCTCGCTCTATGTCAACGGCGAACGAAAGCTCGTGAACACCTGCTCGGTACCGCTTGCCATGGCGCAGCCGGGGCTCCTCAAGATAGGCGTTGCCAATGACGGCGGCGGACGCCTGAACGGCAGCATCGACGAATTGGCGGTATTCTCCCGAGCACTGACCGTCGATGAGATCAGATCGCACTGCACGAAAAAAGGGGATTGGGAAAGCGCACCTGCGCTCTCTGCCGAGGAGATCGGGCGCATGCTTGCCGGCGAGTACAACAGCTGGTTCACCGGGAATTTCAAGGCGTTCATAACGCCGAACATCCCCGGCGGCATCTATACTGCGGAAGAGATGATATCGTTCACCGTCGCGGTGCCTGCCGCGCCGGACGGGTCAGTTATCAGGACCGCCCGATTCCGCATTACGGATGTCGACGGCACTGCAACGCGGACGCTTGAACCGCTCACGCTTTCGCCCGAGAACGATTACAGCGCCGCCGTAGAGATGAAGACAGCGATCGGCAGGGGATACTACGCGCTCTCGGCCGTTTTTGTGAATGCCGCAGGGCTGAATTCCAAAGAGGATTTTCTCTCCTTCAGCGTCATACCGGATGTCAGACCGAGAACACCCGATCTTGATTCACCGTTCGGTGTTGCCACACATTTCGGCAACTGGGGCAGGGACGAACTCCCCGCCCTGCAGGCAAAACTCGGCATCAGCTGGTTCCGCGACGGGATCAATTACGCACGCTGTGC
The DNA here is from genome assembly GCA_038043445.1 of Spirochaetota bacterium. Lineage (NCBI taxonomy): Bacteria > Pseudomonadati > Spirochaetota > Spirochaetota bacterium. Next base: position 24,877 of record JBBTBY010000123.1, on the reverse strand, counting down.
CGATAGTAATGAGCTCTCGCCGACGCTCGCACTTGCGGAAAGGAATTCGCTCTGCTGGCTCCCGCTCTTCTCCTATGTGAATGCAGAAAAAGGCACGCTTATCGACGGCACGTATCGCTGGGACGCTGATATCGCAAAAATACGAAAGACGATGGAACTGCATAAAGGCAAGATCACTATCTATGAATCACAGAACGAGCCGAATAATTTCGGCGGCTGGAAAACACGTTTCCCCGCGGAGAAAGTGTGGCAGGCGGATAGCTGGGGAAAAGCGTTCACCGATCTTGTGAAAGCGATGACAACGACGCTTCGCGATGTCGACCCTTCCGCGAAAATGATATGGCCTGAGCTCGACGTCCCCGACTGGACAGGAAAATTCGCATCGAACTGGGGGGCGGCGCCCTTCATTGATATCGTCGCCCCGCATCCGTATTCGCTTCACGGCGGCACGCCCGAGGAGCAGGGTCTCGTGAAAGTATACCCGGATTTCCTCGCCATGCTCGATTCCCATTCGATACCGCGCGAGATATGGATAACCGAACTGGGCTATGCGAGCTATACATCGCGCAAGCCCTTCATCGACGGAGTGACTATCGGCGACGCGCCGAAAACCGAGAAGGCGCAGGCGGAGGACCTGGTGCGCGCATTCCTCGTTCATCGCTCGTTCGGCGTGAAAAAATTCTTCTGGTACGATCTCTACTGTGACGGGTTCGACACCAACGAGGTGCAGCACAACTTCGGTCTGCTCCGGTACGGCACCATGGCGCCGAAGCCCGCGGCCGTCGCGTATGCCAACCTTGTCCATCAGATGCGGCATGCCGTGTATCGCGGGCGCATCACCGACGCGGACGGGGCATGGGCGCTTCTCTGGGATGTGAACGGAAAACCGCTCGTCACTGCATGGCGCCTTCGCGACACAGGAACACTTACGTTCAAAAAAGTCAAAGGGAATGTATCGGTCACCGATATCTATGGAAGATCATCGGCCATTGCAGGAAAAGACGATATCACGATACCGCTTACGACATGCCCGGTATTCATCAGCGGGCTTTCCGCGGTCGATAGTGCCCGGTAGGCTTCGAACCGCCAGCGCGCTCAGCGAACCTCGTACGCGATCGCGGGAAGGTTACAGTAGAACGTACGGCCGCTCGAGAGAAGCACGCCGTTCGTACCGCGTCGTTCCCACGGCGTGTACGCGACGAAGATGAGATTGCCGCGTTGGCCGGGTTTGACCGATGCATCCGTCTTTACCACGACATAGGTATCGTTCGTCGGCGATATGGGCGTCGTACGTATCGTAAGGAAGCCCTTGGGCGGATTATCGAGCGCAAGTTCGATAGGTGTGTACGCTACGCGCTGACCGCGGGCAACCGGCGGATATTTTATCGGCAGCATCGTCTCCTTGTTCGCTGAGATCTGCGCCGCGATATTGTTGCTGCCGATATCTATCGAGAGCTGCGTGCGGGCACGGTCCGGGAGCGTAAGCACGATGAAATCATCGGATACGATGAGATGCCGAAAGAAGAACGCCTGCATCATATCCTCGCAGGGAAGCGCCGTGCGCTTGACCGGCAGCCCGTCATACACCGATGTACCGATTATCTTAAGCGGCATGGTGTTCGTCGGCACATCATAGGCCGCGTTCAAGGTCACCGGCAGCGTATCGCTCGTGCCGCGGAGCGTGCCCCCGGAAAGCGTGTATCCGTTCGGCGCATCATCAAGGGAAAGGACGATGTCATTCGTGAACCCGTCGATACGCTGCACGAAGAGCGAAAGCGGCATGATGCCGCCGCGGGGAATGCTTATCGCCGAGGGCGACACACGCAGCTTGAAGTCGGGGCGCGGCGGGCTTACACGCAGCCGATAGGCATGGAAATCGCCGCCTTTCCCCTGCACATCCCTGAGCGTCAGCGTATAGGCACCGTTCCTCGGCAATATGAAATTGATATACGAATCGGCATGATGCGTCACCATGCCCATCGTCTTATCGACGTAGTCGTCGTTCGTCTGGAGCACCGCCCCTTTGCTGTCCGCAAGCCGCAAAGCTGAATCGAGCGGCGAATTGAGCCTGCGCGCATACACCTCGGCGATGATCCGCTCCCCTTCCCTGCCGGTAAAAACATAACTGTCGATGTCGCCGGGGGGATCGATGCGCCCGTTGATGACGGACGGGAGCCGTATCTGCTGCGCCACGACCGCGCTGTTGTTCCCTTCCTTCTCGAACACCTCCGGCATATTGTCGGCGAAGAACAGCGTCGGTATCGGGACACCGCCCTCCGGCGGGGGTACGGTCACAATGCCCGGCTCATACATACGCGGTTCAATGAACGAATCCGCATTGGCGATATTGACCCCTTTGAGCTCCACCTTCGTCGTTCCATACGCGGGGCCGCCCAAGGGATAGCTCATTGCCGCGAAGGGCATCTCGCCGGCAAGGATGCGGAATACGAAATCCTCCCTCCCGCGATAAATCGAATCACGTATCTCGATGACATAGTCACCGTCCTCAGGCACCGTATAGGACATCACCGGGTCGGGGCTGCCGAGATAATCGTCCTCGTACGCGACCTCTTTCCCGGCGGCGGTATAGAGGGTAATGACGGACTGGAACCATCCGGGCACGGCGTCGGCAAGATAGGGTATGAGCGAACGCGCCTGTACGACGAACACAAGGTTCTGTCCTTTGCGCGCACTGAATTTGAAGCAGTCGGTCTCGCCGGGCATGACCTGTCCGTTGAACACGGCGGGGAGCGAGTCCACCGAATTCGGCCGTGCGAGTTGATTGGGCTCACGCTCATAGACCTCGGGGATATTCCCGATATAAAAAACTATCGGTTCCGAGAACCCCCGCGCAGTGGCAAGGCGTATCTCCCGTTTCCCGACGACCGCCTCGGGGTCTACGGTTATCGATACATGCACACGGTCGGTAAGCTGTGCATTGGGCTGCTTCTTGCGCTGAATATCACGCATGTACATCATCATGTCGCGATCGTCAGGCGGACGCATGGAGTACGAGATGAGCTGCTCGGTACGCTCGAGCTGGCGAATGAGCTGGGCGCGCTGATTGGTGCCCATGAGATTGCTGATGAGCGTTACCGTGAAATTCGTCTCGATGATGCCGTTCGTCTCGATGATGTTCGTCTTCGTTTCCGAACGGATATTGTACGCATCGTTCGTCGTCACATTGGTGATGTAGCTCACGTTCGTGCCGCTGCGGTTCGTCGTTATCGTCCTGAATATATTAAGCGTACCCTCGAGCACATTCTTGCTGTTATAGAGCTGCCCGAGCGCGAAGGGATCGATGTCGCGGGTAAAGTTGACCTTCACACCGCTGACATGCTGCCCGGTGATATACACATTGGTGATGTTCTCGAGGAATTGCCCGCCGATAACGACGGTAACGTTCGTTCCCTGCATGGCCCCCGCGGGATACACAAAACCCACATGCGGGCGGTCCTGAGCCATGAGCGTCAGCACGGCACCGAACGCCATGATACATACGACGAGCGACTTCACTGCACACGCCCTGACGTACTGTGTACTCATCGAAAGAATGATCATGCGCTATACTATACCGTCAGACGATCTCCGTCAACCTGCCGCCGGAAGGGAGTTTTTCCTCGGGACCCGGCGTGATGCGGACATCGTATCCTGAGGGGTGCATCATCGTCCCCTCCGGGTCAATGCCGAGCTGCGAATACATCGTACCGATGAAATCCCACGGATATACCGGGCGATCGCGCACTTCCTCGCCGGTCGCGTCCGTGGAACCGATCACCTGCCCGCCCTTGAACCCGCCGCCGGCGACCACGGATGAGAACACATTGCCGAAGTGATTGCGCCCGCCGTTCCAGGGGGCTTCCCACTGCACACGCGGTGTGCGGCCGAATTCGCCGCCCCACCACACTATCGTGCTGTCAAGAAGACCGCGCTGCGAAAGGTCATCGAGGAGCGCCGACATGGCATTATCCATCTGCGGAAGCTTCGTCCGCATTATCTGAAAATGCTGCTTATGCGTGTCCCATCCCTCATAATTGATGGTGATATACGGCACGCCGATCTCGACAAGCCGCCGCGCCGCAAGACAGGATTGACCGAACGTGTTCATGCCGTACTTATCGCGAAGATCTTTGGACTCCTGATTGAGATCGAATACCTTCCCGGCCGAACCGAGGATAAGCTCCCACGCCTCGTTCTCGCAGTTGTTGACATGCGTTATCTCGGGAAGACCTGCGAGATTCTTTCCGAACGTATCGAGCTTGCCGAGAAGTTCCCGGCGGCTCTGCTGCCGCTCCGTTGTCAGATCGCGCGACACGACACCCTCAACGGTAAAGCGCGCATCATTCGGATTTCCGCCGGTGGCGAACGGCTTATACCGCTGCCCGAGGAAGCCGGCCTCGGAAAAACGCCCCTGCAGCCGCGTCAATACAATATACGGCGGTATGAGCCCTTTGTAGCCGGCATCGTAACCCTTCTTCAGCGCGGTCACCGCACCCGTACAGGGGAATACCAGCGAACCGCCCGGCATACGCCCGGTCTGCACCATGTACGACGCGGTTTCATGTCCGTTGTTCTTATGCGTGAGGCTCCGAATGACCGCCAGCTTATCGGCACGCTGTGCGAGTTTGGGTATGAATTCACCGAACTGTATCCCCGGAACATTCGTCGGAATAGCCTTGTTGAAAGGCCCGCATATATCGTATCCGGCGTCCGGTTTCGGATCGAACGTATCGACATGCGCCGGTCCTCCCCACATCCATATCTGTATGACCGATTTCGCCTTCGCCTTCGGCTGCTGACCGAAAAGCTTTCCTCCGGTAAGCGATGCGCCGACAGCACCCAATGCTCCCGCCCCCATCATACGAAGCATCTGTCTGCGGGTGACATTACCGTACTCTTTGTACTTCTGCAGTGTCTTCATACACGCCTCCCGGCCGTTACGGCCTAATGCTTGAGAATGAACTCACTTGCGTTCACCAACGCCCATGCGATATCGCCGATGCCGTCATTATTCCGTGCATTTGCTTTCATATGTTCGAGCGCTATCTCCTTTTCCTCCGCCGTCGGGAAACGGGAAAGTATGGAAAGATAGAGCTCTTCGACCTGCTTCTCCGGCGTTCGCGCCTGGGTGAGCACACGGCGAAGCGTTGTGCTGCGGCGAAGCTTATCCTGTACATGGCTTGAGTTCAACAGATGCAGCTCCTGCGCGGCGGACGGCCTGTTATTGCGCTCCATCTCCGCGCCGGAATCGCGCGACGGGCGGCCGAACATTTCGAGGAAGGAGCTCGTAATACTGCCGTCATTAAGCCGTACCGATGTCTGATCCTCAGGGATGTAGGTGAACGGCTCCGGCACCGGGCTCGAATACGATTCCGTCGTACCGGTTATCCTGCAGAGCGCATCGATGATCACCTCCGCATCGATCCGGCGGATGTAATAGCGGGAAAAATAGATGTCATTGGTCGGCGTGTTCTCCGCGGGTTTCGAAGCAAGCTGATACGTTCCCGAGTTCAGGATCTGCCGTATGAGATATTTCATATCGTACTTATGCGCGATAAAATCCTTCTCCAGCCAGGCAAGGAGTTCTGCATTCGCCGGCGGATTGTCATCCCTGATATCATCGGGCTCGTGTATGATGCCGCGCCCCAGATACCAATACCATACGCGGTTGACGATGGCCTTGGCAAACCAGGGGTTTTCCGGGGTGATGAGCCAATCCGCGAACTGCATGCGCGGATCGAGCGCCATGTCATAGGCAATCTTCGTTCCGTCGGGGAGCAGCGGCTGTACGGGGACACCGTTCGTTCCCATGAGCGGTTTTTTGTCAGGATCGTAATATATGATCTCTTCCTTCCATTCCATGGTCGACTTATAGGCGAGCTTGGAAAAGAACGCCGCGAAACCGAGGGCTTCATCCTTCGGCCACTTGTCCGTTCGCGCACCAAGGAACGTGAGCGCCACCGCCTGTGCGATGACGAGCGGTTCCTTACGCGGGATGGCACGGTAGAAATTCACCGGCGGGTCGCGGAAATTCACGCCGCTCGCGGTTATGAGTTCGCGCGCGAAACGGTCATATGCCATATTGCTCACCACCGCTTCGCGTATCCAGCGATGATACGCCTGTACGGCATTGGGCCAGAGATTGATGGGGAATTCCGAGCGTACCCGCAGAAGATCGAGCCATTTCATCGTAAGATAATCGATGTGTTCTTCGCTTGCGAGCAATGCATCAACGACCTTTTCCCGGCGATGCTGATCCGTGGAGTCGAGGAATTTCCTCACATCCGTGCTCTGCGGTATCGTCCCCGTAATATCGAGGTACACGCGGCGGAGGAACGTTTCATCGTTCACCGCTTCCGCCGGCTTTATCCGCTTCTCTTCAAGCTTCGCAAGCACGAGCTCGTCAATGCGGTTCTTTATGGCAAAGTCCTTATAGATCTTCGGCGTATACCGTGCCGCCGTTTCGGTCTTCCTCGCCGTCTTCTTCCCCTGCGGCATGAGCGCCGTCGATATCGCGATCAGGGAAAGGATGATGAGAACAGCGTTCTTCACTTTTTCCTCCTAGAGGAAATCCGGCACGGAATGCTTCGCGTCGCGGATCGCAACGCCCTCTATCTCAACGAGCCATCCGGGGCGGCATACCGGGGCATGGACACGGACCACCGGCAGGTCCTTCGGGAACAACTCATCAAGCACGCCAAGCACGGCACGCGCATCCGCAGGGCAGCGCAGATACACGATCGCGTAGGCAAGGTCCGCGAGGTCAGAGCCGTTGGGCTTGAGCAATGCGCGGATATTCTCCACGGCACGCTCCGTCTGCTTGCGTGCATCAGCGGGGAACAGTATCTCCCCCTTATTGTCGATGCTCGCCGTTCCGGAGATGAACATCTGTTCGCGGTCGCCGAACGTCACCTTCACGCCGCGTTCGAAGGTGACATTATAGTCATGCGTCGGACACATGTTCTCCGGCGCCTCCATGCGTACGATCTGCTCTTCGCGTATCCCGGCATAGGACAGCGCGTCCATATCGACAAGCACCCAGCTTTCGCGGCTTCTACCCTCAATGCCGGTGCTCGCAAGATACCGCGAATATTTCGTGAGACCGTGTTCGTTGAAATACTCGCGCCGCGCATCCACCATGCCGCGATAATGATTGCCGATATCGCGGACGAACATCCACGTACGTATCACATTATCAAGAAGCGTCTGCCCGTGCTCGTGGAGGAAGGAATCGTAATCCTCGAATATCATCTTCGTCTGATCGTAGGAGGTGAACGGCGCTGGGCGCTGATAATTCGCCGCGTAGAAAAGCGTGTAGTGCTCGCCGGCTATCGATACATGATTGCTCGGACGCCTGCCGCTGTCGCGTACCGAGGTCTTCATGAGCGGTTTCTTCGCGTTCTTCACGTGGTAGGCGAAGAACGTGAGCTGTCGGTCGTTGAGCGGCGATTGCTCGACGAACGAATACCCGCCGTCGACGGCGATGTCGTAGAGCTTCGAATGGTGGAGCGAGTCGAATTGATTGGAAAGATCGCCCGTGTGTATCCTCGTGAACACCTGCGTATCCATCGAAAGACCTATGCTCTTGATGAGATCGGTGTAGATGGCGACCGCATCGGTGAGCGCCTTCGCGAACGAGTCCGGTTCCGGACCGATGACGATATGATATTCATCGGCGCCGGCGCTCGTGGTGAACACCGAATAGCAGGCAGCAGGCGATACTCGAACGTGCTTCATCATGATGTTTTCTTCTTTTTAGATGTTAGACTGAGATGCTCCGAAATAGTTCCCGCACGAGAACAGGCAAGGGAATGAAAACCTTTACATGCAAGGACATGACCGCACTGAGATAATATACTTGAAAACGGCGGCGATGTCGCTCCATTGATGCAGCAATTCGCTTTTCCCACAGCGCGAACTCCTTACCTTATATAATATCATTTACGGGGTATTTGTCAAATTAACGGCCTTTTCACCGTCAATCCAGGATGTAGTCGTTGTTTATCTTGAAACGATACTCGCTGTTCGTCATTGTCCCCATGAGAAAGTGGTGAAGGAGATTGGACGAGCGCAGTATGTCCCCCTTCTTATCGTAAATGAAATAGAGCGGATAACGCCGTACGTACCGGAAATACGGGTTGTTCTTGCTCGTCACGAGCGAGCCGATCATCATATTCGCCTGCCAGAGGAGATAGCAGGCCTTGTCAGTGAGATATCCCTCCGGATAGCGTTTCAGGTACGACGAGAACGCCTCAGCCGCGGCGATGCACTCGTGATCATTGTACAATGCGAGCGCCTTGCGGAAATCGGCCTGCTCACGGTCGCTCCGTATCACGTTCGATATCGGCATCATGTATTTCAGGTACGTCCATCCGCGTGCGGTCCCGAACGGCGTATCGACGTCGATGAGCGCCCAGACCTCGTTCGTACGCAGATAGTGGAGCTTCTTCTCCACGATGCGGCGCACCGTGACGAAATCATAATCATTGAGCAGCATGATGGTGCGGTCGGAGGGGATATACACGGATTCGCTTCCCATGCGGTCACGCAGACGCACGGTCACGGCCGTAACGACAGCATGGTAATTCGTCTCGGCACGCATGTCGTCTATCGTCCGTTCGACATCCCTGCGCATGCGCATACAGGCCGAACGTTCGTACTGGTTGAGCACGCCGTCATGACGCTCAGGCTCCGGGAGGAACGATTCATCGGCGTAGAGTCGCTCAAGAAGTATGCTGGTGGGAAATTTCTTCGAGAGCGTGTGGAGCAGCGTAAGATTGCTCATGAAATGGCGCACGTTTGTCATGCCGTTCGTGAACAGAGAACGCCCGTTCGTGAACGCGGTGATACAGGCGAAATCCTTGGCGGGGAAGAGCGCCTCATTGGCCACCAGTGAAAGCCAGGGATTGCCGTTCCATGATACGCCGTTCGTACCGGCAATGATCCCGAAGCGGCGCATCACACGCGACGTGTAGAGCTCCCGCGACTCTTTGCGCTTCGTATGCGCGAATTCACGCGAGAAAAAATTCGTAACAAAGGCGTTCTCGCCGGCGATAATGCCCGGTATCGCCCGCGCGATCCAATAGAGCGCCTCCGCTTCATAATCGGTATCGGGCACATCCTCAAGCAGCCGATAGAACAACTTGAACGCTTCTCGGCCGTTGTTCGCCCGTGCCGCGCGCCGCGCGTCCATGAAATAGCGATACTCTTTGAGCGTCGTAATATTGTCGCCCTCATTGAGCGGCAATCGATTGAGATAATCGTATACCGACGCGGGCCCTTTGCTGCAGGCGGTCGACAGGGCGAGCGCAGCGGCTAGAAGAATACAGGCACATACCCGAAGGACCGGGGCGGGGCATGGATCGGACATATCGTATCCTTACGTTGGCAATGACGCGCCATTATATCGCACGGGCGAAATGAATCAATATGTGCGGCCATCATCTCCCGAACGGCCCTGCTATTATCGCCATATCGGACGTCACGGATGAGACGACGCGCGAACCCCTCAGTATCTCGAGCGATACGCGATGCGGTCCCGTCTGCACCGACGTCAGCGGGAGCGCGAGGCGGCGATACGCTTTGAGGTCCTGCTCTGCAAAAACCACCATCGCTTTGGCAGCGTCGAGAAGGGACGCACGCACACGGCACTCACCCTGCTTCACCGATGCCTCCCCGAGAAGGGAATAGATAACCGGGACGGTATCACCGGCAGCGGCGTATCCGGGAATATCCGCAAAGTCAATGACCGGTTCCTTGAAGCGCACGAAGGATACCTCATCGAGGTGGAACACGAGGCGCGTGCCGTGGGCATATTCCGATTCATTCACCCATAACTGTATGCCGTTCAATACTTTGAGGTTCTGCGTACCGAGCACAAGGGTTGCGAATTCGCTCACGGGTATGAGTATTCGCCGCCAAATGCGCTGCTCGGTCTCATTGACGATGTGATACTTCTGATATTTTCCCGAGGCGGTGTAGAGGTCCATGCTGAACGGCGTACGGTCGTCGGCGACCTCATCGCGGTTGGAATCCACGCGGAACCACATTGAGAAGTAGTCGTACTCGTTGAGGTCTATCGGCGTCGGCAGATTGATCTTCATCCGCGGCCAGCCCTTCGGGTATTTGCCGCCCTCGCCGCCGTCATTGATGTGGTCTATGGTCACCGTCCATCGCAGGGACTTTTTGCCCGCGTGTACGATATCATCCGCTACTTCCATGACGCCCTCTTTGATGAGGTTCACCCACATTGAAAAATCATCATCACCGAGATCATACGTTTCGAGGAGGCCCTGCTTCGCGGCGATCTCGAACGCTGACGGCGCGGTGAATACCGGGCTTTTCGTCTCGTTCGGCTCGGAAAAGAATTTTACCGGAGCGGAGGGGAATTTCGAGAGCGATGTGATAAGCCGCGCCATATTGAGGCGGTACCCAAAAAAATCGGCGGTGCAGAAGCGTTCCGTTCCGAGATATTTCTCAACGCGCGGAGTGCCGTCCCATATCTTCTTGAGGAACGCTTTCCCTTCTTTCACGAGCGCCGCGCATGACGGGTCTTTCTCCTTCTCATGGAACGCTATCGCCTCAGCGAGCGTATAGATGTAGCGCGCATCATCGGCGCCCTCGCGGAAGCACACCCAGTACGTCGCGGGGAGTATAGCGCCGTCGCGGGCTATCTTCGGTCCGGTGTCGGCATAATTGCCGTCGAGATAATTGGCCGGGTCTTCTACGTCCCAATGCCATATCCAGGGAACGATGCCCTCGTAACCGCTTTTCCAGAATCCGTAGCCATAGGTCAATCGTCCGCCCTTGAACATGGCCTCGCGTATCTTGATCTCACCGGCATTGTGATTGGGATATGTCCAGAACCGTTTATTCGGCGTCGCGCGCACTTCCTCATACGGCACCGAATATGTCTGCGCGCACCAGAGATCGACGACATCACGATACGCGGGGGCGTCGGGCGACTTCGGGTCCTTCGTCGCATACGTTCGCACGCCCGCCTTCTTCACCGCGGCATGGACACGCACGCCGAATTCGGTAGCGGCGGCATCCACCTCGTCGAGGGGATTGTAGTAGAACGGCGGCCAATTGCTCGCGATGCGCTCGGCCTCTATCTTCTTCACCTTCTCGGTGACCTCATCGAAGAAGGCATCGGGCGGCATATTCGTCACGAGGGCATGTCCCGGAATCCATGAGCCCGTATATTTCTGATAGAGCCCTGCTATCCCGTTGCCGATGATGGCAAAATAGAACGGGATATTGGTGAAACCCGCACGGCGGAGTATGTCGAACGTCTCGACGCCGCGATAGTAAAAACCGCTGGTCTTGGTATCGTAGGAGTACCAGCCGGTGGACGGGATATTCATCCCGTATGCTATCATCGTCCGAAAGTCATCAAGCGCGATGCGGTCGAGCCCTTCTTTATTGGTAAGCGCCGGATCGATCGCCGCGAGCGAATTGCGGGCGCGAAAGTGTATATCGTAGCTGTACGTGCTGTAGAATTTCGCCGGGTCGGAACGCAGCGCGAAGGCGAGCACGCGCACCCTGAGCGGTATCGATACCGAAACGCCGCCTTCCGCAGCGACGTTCACCTGTGCGGTATACACTCCGGGGGCAGCCGTTTGCGGTATGGCGATCGTTATCCACACCTGCTCAGTAACGCCCTCGCTCGCATCGATGGCCGCGAACGGATACAGGAGCTCCGGCACCCGGCGATATGTCCCTTTCGTCGTATACATTGGGTAACGCATCTCTTCATACTTCACCATGCGCGCATCGACCGCAGAAGAAGGGATCGTTGTCGGCCCCGCAAGCGGCGATACGCTCACCGAGATACCGGACACCGCCTTGAGCGGATGGATGCCGAGAATGACGGTCTCATATTCGCCCTGCGCCGCCATGACCGAAAAAACCGTCAGCCGCTCATCGGCGAGCGGCCTCGTCTCGCGATAGACGGGCTCGGTGATTGGCCGTGTGAAGAGCACGAAACCGCGCGCGCGTTCCTCGGCGTCCGGCGCTACGGCAGGAGCAGTTTCAACGAACGGGATATCCTTCCATTCGGCCGGAACGGCCGATAGTGTTGCCGCGGCGAAGGCAAAAGTGACGGCAGTGCGGAAAGAACCGAACAAAGCATCGACCCTCGGCATAGAAGCTCCTCAATACAATGATCGTCGGCCGTGCGGCCGGTACGGTACGGCTACTGCTGAACGAGCGATGCGTTACGGAACCAGACCTTGCCGGTCTTTTTCCGGAACAGCAGGTAACAATCAAGGTGCTTCACCGGTTTCTCCGGGGTATATTTTGCGGATGCCGTCTCCCAATCATGTGTACCTGTTTTGAAAGGCGCAACAACACCGTATGTCCGCGTGCCATCGGTGTGCGTAACATCGATATAGAGGCAGTAATTGTTGCCGCTGTCGCCGGTTGCATCTTGCGCTTTGCTCTCGCCGGAGAAGATGATGGTCCGTACTTCTGCCTGATCGAGAACGACACGCTGGTTCACACCGGAACTGTCCTTTTCCGCCGCGCATTCGCACACGATGACACCGTCGGGCTGCATGACCGTCGCGTTCGACGATCCATATAAATTCCATTTTTTAAGCAGATTGACCGGCGCTTCACCCTGTGCTGACACAAGGGCTGCCGCGGCGATAATGCACAACGATGCCAGGATCGATCGACGAACCATGCTGTCCTCCGAAATACGTATTGCCGTGATTGTACCTGACCGCGGTACACTGTCAATAACATTTCGGGGATTATTTTGTGAACATGCTCGAACAGAAAAATCCATCCCCGCTGCAGATATATCCATGGCCAGCGGGGACAGCATACGAGCATAACGCCGGCGGGGATAATACCGTCGAGCCCTTGTGATAAAAGGAACGCGTGTGAACTATCAGACGTTGCGGAAGACGAACGATGACAATGCATCGCGCGGGAACGGCAGCTCCAGATATGAATTCGCCGTGACCGTGCGCTCATCGATGCATGCAAGACCGTTCTTTTCCGGATGCGTAAGACAATTGCCCGCATCCGCATCGATACGATAATGACGCATGTGAAAATTCCCGGGAACGGCGATGCGCACCGCGACCGCCGGTATCTCGTGCCAAATACCGCCGTAATGCCACACCGTAAGCGCTATGCCGCCGTCCTTCGAACGCGATGCCCATGCGCGGACGCCGAGACCGCAGGGGTCGGTATTCCCGGTGATGGCGACCGCAAGTTCTTCATCGCCGTGGAGCGCGCACATGGCCATGGCATTGCCGTAGGGTGTCGGGCGCCCGTCGGCGAGGAGCATGGTCGCACCGAGCTGCAGTTTAATATCGTGGTGAAGGCACCATGGCATGGGAATGAAGCGGTGGCGATATGCCTCCTGCAGCACCGTCATCACCCCCGCAGCATAGCGGAGATTATCCTTTCCAAGCGCTTCATGAATGCCTATCTCCGAAATAAAAACAGGCAGCGTCTGCGGGAGGCCGAATTCCGCAAGCCAGCCGTCGATGCATTCGCGCAGCTCCCCGATGCGTACCGGGCGATGCGAACTTGTATAGTCGTGGTGACAGATGAAGTCAAGGCGCTTGCTGGTGTCGGTGTCCGCGGCGTAGCGCTTCAGAAAAGAATATACGCGCTCAAGATAATCGGTAGCGCTTATCGGTCCGCCGATGCCGAGCTCGGGGCCGGGGAGTTTTCTCGCGTTGACGGCAGCAACGGCGCGATAATACATCCGATAGAAACGATAATACGTATCCGCATCAAGCCCGCCGAATATCGATGATTCACTTTCATTGAGCACTTCAAGCCAGCGTATGTTCGAGTAGCGTTCCTTCAGTTCAAGAAGCACCTTTGTGAGCACCGCTTCGTACTTCTCCTCGCTGATGATACCGCGCATGACCTCGCGCTCATAGCGCCGTATACAGAGAAGCACCTCTTCGGCATTCGACGATACCGCATCGAAATACTCCCTGAAACTCACCGACGACGGACGCGTGACCGTGCGGTCATACCTGAACATGGCCGCATCATCCGTATGCCGGTCAGCCCCGATAATATGGTCGGGATGATACGAATCGTCGCGATAGTCCCAGTATTCGTTGAGAACGACCCAGGCGCGCACGATACGCGGCTTCCCGTAAAGCGAGACCGCCTTCCCGATAATGTCCTTCGACGGGGCGACGCGCATCGACGTGTTCCAGAGCCGTTCGGGATGCGCCATCGCTCCGATGCTGCGTGATGTGTCAATGGTTATTGCATGCATATTCATGTCCTCTCCCCCGAGCTTCCTATGATATCGCAGCGTACCACATGAACATCACCGTCCGCCTCATGGATATCGATGATGATGCGTCTGGTCCTGACCGCTGGGAAACGGCAAATCGCCTTATGTCCGATATTCTTTCCTTCGTATACGGTTATCATCTTCTCTTCGCGGTCCGTCTTCGGCGGCATGACGCGAATGGAGAATCGCTTCACCTGCTCGCCTTGGGGAATATCCTCGCCGAGAACGACGTGATCGATGAGCACGGTATCCGAACGCTTATACTCGACACGCGTTCCGGTGACCGAACAATCCGCGATAGATGCTGTCGGAGAAGCGAATCGCCGCTTTATCTCGGCACCGAATTCCAGGAGACGCGATGCATCCTTGTCCGGCAGACGCCCGCGGCGGTCGGGACCGATGTTGAGAAGGAGATTCGCATTTCTCCCGACGGAATAGTAATACATTCCTATAAGTTCATCGAGCGATTTCACCGTATGCTCATCGGCATCGCTGTAGAACCAGTTGCGCTCTCGCATCGTCACATCGCATTCGGCGGGGAGATATCGTTTCCCCGTCCTCTCTTCGATATTCGACAATATCGATGTCGGTGCGCGGTCGACGACGCTTTCGCACGGCCATGGCGCAAGCCCATCCTCATTGCCCACCCAGCGATAATCCGGATCACCGAGACTGAAGATGCGTATCCCCCTCTGCATGCGGCGTATCTCGCCGATGATGCGCTTCCAGTCGTAGGTGTGCTTCTCGCTGCCGCAGCCGTCAAGCCAGAGCATATCGATGTCTCCGTAGCCGGTGAGTATTTCCGATATCTGATCGATGAAATAATCATCATATGCTTTCGGATCGTTATACACGGGAGATGTGTGATCATATGGGGAATAGTACAGTCCGGGGTGTATGCCGAATTCACGGCAGGCATCGGTGTACTCGCGGAGCACATCGCCTTTCCCGTTCTTCCACGGCGATGACGCAACGGAGAACTTCGTGTACTTCGACGGCCAATTGGCGAACCCATCATGATGTTTCGCGGTGAACACCATGTACCGTGCACCGGCATCGTGCGCAGTCTTCACCCACTGGCGGCAATCGAGCGCGGAGGGATCGAACTTCACGGCTTCCATCGGGCGTTTGTCCATGTCCTTCCAGCCCTCGTAGAACGTGCGAATGCCGAAGTGGATGAATATGCCGAATTCCCAGTTCTGGAAGTCGATCTGTTTTTCTGTTGGAAGTGTGCTGTCCATTACCGTTCCTTTTACTCTACGAGATCGAATACACGCACATGATCAACAATAAAATAGTCAGGAAGTTTCGCTTGTTTCAGTTCATCGCTCGGTGAATCACTGTTGCGGTATCCGTTACACTCGGTGGAGATCAAAACGAACTGCTCGCGGTCAGAAACCGGTCCCTCGACGAACCACGACTTTTCGCCGTCGATGTAATACGTGTATCCGTCCGGGCTCCAGTCAAGTCCGAAAACGTGAAAGCCATCGGGTGTTTCCGTAAGCGATCGTTTCCCCGAAGCCGCCTGCTTGTGGTCGGCACCATAGCCGTCCCAGTGATTGTTGTGATAGACGATGCCGTCGCGGGCGAAATTCTCCATGATATCGACTTCTACACCCGAGAAATTCGCATCCGGAGCAGCACCGATGATAGGCGACTGCAGCCAGAACGCCGACCACCAGCCGGGCTCTGTCTGGAGCTTGCAGCGGCATTCGTAATATCCATATTTATGGAGGAACTTCTGCTCCTGAAATTTCCCGATAGGCCACTTGTACATCGATTTCCCGTATGCCTCTTCCGGCATGTCCATGAAATTGGCTCCCGTTTGCAGATGCGGCGAGCGGAAATTATCACCGTCCTTGATGAGCGGAAGAAGGATGTTGCTTTTTCCGTCGAAGATCACCCCGCCGTCGGAGAATGTCTCATGCCGCTTATGCATGAGATGGAGACGATAGCTCCATTTGCTTTCATCGAGCGTGGGGCCCTCGAATTCGTCGTGCCACACGAGCTTCCACTTCTTTCCTTTCGGAAGTAGACTTTCAACATGCTTGTTCATGATCGCTCCTTTGATCGTTCTTGCTGCGCGTGCTCTTCCCAGTCCCAAGAGTCCGGAGCCATCGGGCTCATCGTTCCGCGGTCTTTATCGGTATTCGAAAAGCCTTCAGTCCGTGGCGGCGGACGGACAGTGTCAGCTCTTTGCCATCATAGCAGGATGCAACGGCTTCATTCGTTTCATAGACCTTCGAGATGATCTCTTCCGCAGTGGATGACAGTCCCCCGAGATCCCATCCATTCAATTCCTCCGAAATGATCGTCCCGTGGGGGACCGCGCCGGTCAAGGTGATCGGTATCCGGACGTCGGTCTTGGGAAGCAGATTTATCAGGATGACGTTGAGGTGGGTCGTCGTCCGGGAAGCGACGGCACGAAGTGCCTGTACCTTTTCGTCATACACCTTCGTATCGGGTTTTCCTTCAACGGGAGCGGTGCGCCAGGGGAACGTCGGGGACTGCACAACGGTATGTACCAGCGAACCCTTGAGATAGCGCGTATAAAAATCGTATACGAAGAATGCGGGGAAGGGCGCCAACGCATCGGCATCGCGGATGAGCCCGAAATGCGTCGTTCCCTGCAGTTGAAATTGCTGCGCCGCGCTTACTTTCTTTTCAAGAAAGAGATTGAGCATCATTCCGTGATACAAGGCTGCTGCCATGTCACCATTGGCGGGAAAAAGCCCCTTGTATCCTTCCGGATGAATATTCCATTCGGTTATTGCATATTCCCAGTTTCCGCGACCGTATTTGGCGGTAAGCTCCAGATTGTTTCCGATCAACGCATATTGCTTGGCAATTTCACCCATACGGGCGAAATAGGTTTCGCCGGTATCCTTCGAGATATTGATCCACGATGAGCCGTAATTGTGGTTTACAACACAATCGATTTCCTCAGGCTGTATTCTCTGGAGCAGTTGATCGTTCCATACTGCATCCCCAAGATTGAGCGATGCCGCGATTTTTATTTTCTTTCCGATCGATCGCACGTGCCGAGCCGCATCTTTCGTATAGGCTGCAAAGGAAACCGGATCCCATGTGCCATTTCCCGGGAATTGCGGTTCATTCCAAATTTCGTAATACATCTCAAAAATTTCCGTCCCGAGGATTTCCTTCAGTCGCAACCATGCAGTCAATGCTCCGCCGGCATACACCTTGGGTTGAGCCGTTCCCACTAAGGTGTTGTCGGATTCGGAGCGGTACGCAACTTTATTTTTATAGCTGCCTTGAGCGGTGTTATTAAGAACAAAATATTTAGCGGGATACATTGCTTTGATGAGGGGCGCCTGCATTTCCCAAAGGACTGTTTCGTTGGGCATCGTTTGCATCCACAAACGAGTTGACGTGTTCTTGAAAATCGGCGCCAATCTATTCACGCCATTCGCGCTGAACGATTGTATCAACCCATAGCCCGACGATTGAAAATCACCCACATCATTAAATCGCACTGTCTCGTAGCTTGTGACTCTCTGCGGTCTCAAGCAAGTTCCCATTACGGCAGGGTTAACTTTCCCCAAGGACTTGGTGCAGTCGATGCTGAGCCCGAGGGCTCCGGTTGCAGTCTCCTGCGAGTCGGTTTTGCCCCCCGTGTTTCCGATGATGTATTCACTTTCGTCTTTCAGCACGGTATCCATTAACTTACTGTTCGTCAAGTACGATGTATCCGGATGCTCCGCCCAATCGCCAATTTGTTCAACTGAAAGTGCGTTCGTGAACAAATAAACGCCGTCCATTCGAAGTGCACTTTTCTTGTTACCGCCATTGAGTGAAAATTTTGCTGACGAAGTGACTATCGCCCCCCAGTTTTTCGACGGGTATTTACTGACAGCGCTCATTTCCTTGCCGTTGACAAACCCTTTGATCTCACTCCCCGCCAGATACACCACCGCCAAATGAGACCACACGCCTACCGGGATGCTCTCATCGGCAAACTGAACAGAACAGTTTTTTATACTGCTTCCATTACTTTTTTGCGCAAAGCCAAATCGAAATGACATTTTCGGACCCATGCTGATGGCGAAACCTGCACTCACATCGGGCATTACATTTCCCAATGGTCGAGTCCATTCGCCTCGTTCTATCGGAAATACCCAGCACATCACGGTGAAGTTGGAAAGCGTTTCGCGAACAGATGGATAGGAAATCGATTCTGATTTACTCAGCTCAAGGCTGAAACCTTCCCGATGACCGGGGGGTAGATTGGGCGAGTAGTTGAATCCACCGTCATGTATTCCTGTTTTGTTTCGACCCAAATCGATCAAACTTGATCTCCCAGACAAGTCTTCAAAATCGATATGGATCAGGGGTGTTTCCCCGGCGTAGAGTAAAAGACTTGCCACGCAATTCAGGATAACCAATAGAATTATCGGAACTGCTTTCCTGTTATCGATCTGCATTTTTCCACTCCATAAACGTCTGTAATCGAAATTCCTATTTCGTCCAACCGCCGGCATCTTTCGGACGTATCATCGTAAGATCGCCGTTGAAGTGCCTGAGATTATGCGGTGTATACGGGTGTTTTGCAAGTTCCTCTTCGTTGATATCGATGCCCAGCCCCGGCGCATCGGGTATCTTCATCATGCCGTTCTCGAATTGTATCTTCTCCGTCGTAAGCGCGCTACGGTACGGGACATCGTTGGACATTGTTTCAAGCAGATGGAAATTCGTCACGCAGGCCGCGAGCTGAAGCGTTGCCGCATTCGTCACCGCGCCGATGGGATTATGCGGACAGAACGGTATATAGTGACATTCCGCCATCGCTGCGATCTTCTTCATCTCCATGATGCCGCCCGCGTGCGAGAGATCCGGCTGTGCAAAATCGGCACATTCAAGCTCAAAGAAATCGCGGTACTCCCAGCGCCCGAAGAGACGCTCGCCGGCAGCGACCGGAATATTGATGCGCCGCTTCACTTCGGCAAGCCCCTTGAGATCGCCCGGCGGTATCGGCTCCTCGAACCAGTAAATATCGAATTTCTCCAGCGCATGCCCCACGCGCACCGCAGTGGGTATATCGAGCCGTCCATGACCTTCTATCATGAGAAAAACGTTCTTGCCGGCAGCATCGCGCACCGCTTCGACGCACTCGACAGCAGTATTGAATTCTTCCGCCGTAAGCGAGAGATACGCTTTGCCGAACGGATCCCACTTAAGCCCTTTGTATCCGAGCTTAACCGTTTCCTTCGCCTTCGCGGCAAAATCCGCGGGCGTCTTCGAGCCGGCGAACCACGCATTCGCATAGCAGGGCACTTCGTCGCGCACCTTTCCGCCGAGAAGCTGATACACCGGCACGCCGAGTGCTTTGCCCTTGATATCCCAAAGCGCCATCTCAACGCCGGAGAGCGCTGTCATGAGCACAGGCCCGTTGCGCCAGTACGAATCGCGATATGCCTCAGCCCAGAACGCCTCGATATTGTGCGGGTCCTTTCCTACAAGGTATCGCTCAAGCTCACGCACCGCCGCTTCAACGGCAAGCTCACGGTGTTCGAGGGTGGCCTCGCCCACGCCGTATATCCCTTCATCGGTCATCACCTTCACGAGCACCCAATTGGTGCGGTACACGTCGCAGATGAATGTTTTTAAGCCGGTGACTTTCATGGTTAACTCCGTTACAGTACGGTCGTTGCGTCGGTGATGATGATCGGATAATCGATGAGCGGAATGTCCGAGAACACCCACTCGCGCTCCCGCTTCTCTTTTTTCGTGATACGGAACACCTCCTGCGTTATCGTGTCGATGATGACCGGGTCCGTCATTCCCGTCGCATGCTCATGCGGTATGCGTATCGATACGTTGGGCGGCGCATACGGCTCAAGAAGATCGACCCCCTTCCAGAACACGGTCAAGCCTTTTCCATTGCGGAAGAACGCATGCACCGGGACGCCTTTGATATCGCCGTTCGCATCGAACAGATACCCGCCTTCATGCCCCCGGTACTTTGTCGCGTCACCGAACAAGCTGCAGATGGACTGATACGCCTGAAACGACGGCTTCATCGATCCGTCCGCGCGCATCACGCCGTAATAATACGTATGCTCCACGAAACGATCGGTGATGTAATGCGAGAAATCCGCCGCGTGGAAATACGATATGAACGGCGTATTATTTATCACATCCAGGAGCGACCGGCGGAGCAGCCATTTCGCCTGCGCCTCCTCCGTCCACGGAATACCAGCCATGGCCTGTTCTGTCTGCATACCCGACGGCACGCCCGATTCGCCCTGCCATACGGGTATCGATCTCCGGCGGTGTACCGTCTCGCGCACTTTCTTCGCATAGTCCTCGTACTTCTCGTCCGGGTTCTTTCCGTAGAAATGATAGGTTATCGCGTCGGAAACGTCCGCGATGCCGCAATTGAGGCAGTCTTCGACATACGTATCGAGGCCGTGCGCGAACGCCCCGCCGATGATGAATGCCTGGGGGTTCGCTTTCCGTATCGATGCAGCGCTTATCTTCACGAGCTCGGTATACTTGAACGGGTCGCGTGTATACGGCCGCCAGAAATGCGCATGCCCGTTGAGGTCCGGTTCATTCCATATCTCAAAATGCGTTACGCGGCCTTTATAATGCTTCGCTAACCGTGCAACGAAACGCACCCATCCTTCCGCGGCCTCGGCTTTGTACATCGGCGTCCATCCGATGGCGGTTTGATGCGTCGCTTCCGGGGTATAGAGCTGATTGCCGTAGGTACAGTTGAACCACGGCTGAATGCCGATGGAAAGAAGCGTATCGACGATGGCATCGAGCCAGGCGAAATCGAAAACGCCTTTTTCTTTCTCGCACTGAGACCATCCCGTCTGCACGCGCGCCCATTTCACACCGAGGTTCGCGAGGTTCGGGTACATCTTCCTGTCGTCGAACATCTTCCGGTCGAGGCATTCAAAGCCGATGGAAAACCGGCTCGCGTCGCTTACACGTGAAGACCGAGTGGTCATCTTCCCTGCGGGGGTGAACGCATTCCCTGTACTGAATATCGAGTTCATTGGCAAGCTCCTTATCAGCTATCTTACTGCTGTGCTGATAGGATAGCAACGGAGGGGTGTGCGTTCTTTGCGTATCGTCCGGGCTACTGTGCGGATTTACCGTCCGATGGGCGTGTCATCATCCTTTCGGACCATGACTGGGCCTCCTCGTGTGTTTTGAACCGGTATACTCCCTTGGGGATGAACGGTTTTGTCCCGCGCAGCGCCACTACTGTCTCAAGGAATTTGACCGTTGTGATGAAATCTGCCGCCGGTATCCGTCTGCCAACCGTTTTAAAAGGGATAGTACTTTGCATTTTTACCGCCCATACATGCCAGTATACCACCCGCCGAATTCCTGTCAATTCCAACCGCGTGTCACCCCATTCTAGCATACACCACCCTACCTCCGCGATGTCTATCCAACCGTTTCCGATGCCTCGCACGCGTTTTCACCGCTTTTCAGCAACATATTCTTTCCCGCGACAACAAGGACCAAAGCGCATGTGCAATTCACTTCGGGCCAGATATTCAGAACCGATAACATCGGAAGAGCAGAGTCACCAGGATGAACAGGATGAGCAAGATTACATCGGCAATGAAATCCGGTTAATCCGGTTCATCGTGGTACTCCCCTTCTTCTCCTGCTTTTTTCTCAAAATCCCTGTCAAATCCAACTCTGTCCCAGCGGTGTCGCATCGCCTACCAACGTCGATCCGTGGTTCTTCGTCCGAATTCACCGATATTTAATTTCCGGCGGCAACACCACTCTTTTGCCGTTTGCTGTTACGCATCGGCACTTGCACTGAGCCCCGCCGAAGTGAATTCATCTTCATAGTGTGCTTCATCCGATATCGGATGATATGTTAAGGCCAAAACGGGCTGTTCTGGCGGTGCTCGCTTCGGCTCCTCGTACCAAGCATTAATGGAAACGAGCCATTGCTTGTACAGGAAAGCATACGCCTCGCGCACGTATTCGACAATATGCATCTCCTTCCCGCACTTAGGACATTTGAGAGGATCAACTTCGTACACTTTTCGGATCAGCATCGCCCATCGCTTACGATATTCACGCTGCTCTACGGACGCACCTTCCCGCGGCATCTCGTCGTACTCTTTCTCTTTTGCCCTCGCGCGGCTCGAGTACTCGCCATAATAATTTAAATACCGTTGTCTATATTTCGGGATGTGGGAAGTTACAGCAGCAAGAAAATCATTCGCCGTGGCGGCTCTGGCCATCCATGGCCGCCGCCAGCTGCGCCATCCTTGGCGCACGTTCGAATATCTCAAAGTTCCGCCGCTTCCCTTTATTCATCGTCCCGTGATACAGAACCTTCTTTGTCTCCGGTACGTATTCCATCGCTTCAATTGAGAAATGCGGCTTTACGATATATCGAGCTAATTGTGCCTATTCCGCATTCTCTGGGTGGAAAAGTGCCAACTACAGCTATTTTGATTTTTTTTATCAGCATTAGATTTTATCCTTAATTTCAAGTACAGAATTTTTGCAGAAATCCCCACCCTCATTTAAAAGATATCTATTCTTTTTTGCTTTGTCAAACTAAAAAGTACCCGTAATCGTGCAAGGCCAGTCTTAAATTCATTATCATTCATTTTGTATGAGAAAAATTGGCAGCTATATTTGCACTAATATTTCCATTGCACTTTTTTCTTTTGCTGATATTGTTTTTAAAATATCAGATGCTTGCTGAATATATTGAATATTTTTTGTCTGACTGACCTTAGTGAACAAACCTGAAACAGAAGTCCAAAGTCCGGCAATTTCAACAAATGCCTGGTGTGCTGATTTTATTTTATCAAGCTTTATCAATTCATAACTTTCTTTTAAAAAATCCCTGTATAAATTCCTGAATAAAGCACCGCCTGTTCCTGCTTTTTCCATAAGCATGGCTGAAGTTTTAAACTCATTTTTAATATTTTTGCTTTGTTTGAACCATTTAATTATTTCAGAACTTGTTTTAAAAATCCCTTTATAGGAAATATTAGAAATTGGCGGATTGAGATATTCATTTGCATTATTTCTGATTGCAGCAATAATGGCTGTATTTAAATCAAAATTTTTATCAGTTTTTTGTAAAGTGTAATACAAATTTTTTGATGACATCGGCCCTTTTTCAGACCTTGCCAGGGATAAACTTTTTAATGATGTTTTAACTTTACACCCGTTTGGTTTTGTGTCAACTAAAAAAGCATACTTATCATCATAACCATAAATTGCAACATAATGTCCTGCAAAATGGATAGGTTCAGAAAAATATTCAAGATAATAAGAATCCAGTTTCAAACCTGTTATTTGACCTTTGTCTATAAGTTCCTTTACATTGTCCCACGCCTTTTGTTTTGATGATGTTTCGTTAACAATCAATTTGCAGTTTAAGTTTTTCGCAATATTTTCAGTTAATACATCTGGTTTTACACGGCCTCCTATAAAAGGGAAATCCATAGTTTTCATATTCCAAAAAATAAAACTAAGACCCTGGCCTAAACCAAAAAGCATAGGTTCTGAAAATTCAATATTAAGCTGATATAATAAAGTTCCTGTAGCTGTCGTTTCACAATGTTGGCCTTCAAATGATTTAACATTTTCTATTACCATAATAAGCCTCCTCCTTATATTTTAAAGCAAACCTCTCTAAAAACATAGAAACTCTAAATCTCAACTTTACTCATATTAATCATATCCTTATAAAAAATTATGAAAAATCCATTGGCTTTTCTGATTAACATACTATATAAATAAAAATATTATTTCAATATTTTTTAATATAGAATCTGATATTTAAATTCATGTTCTCTTTTCCTGAAGGGATAGTACTTTGCATTTTTACCGCCCATACATGCCAGTATACCACCCGCCGAATTCCTGTCAATTACAACCGCGTCTTCCCGCCCCGCCTCGTCATTTGTGAGCCGTACTGTGATCAATAATTTTCTGATAATTATACGGATCGATATATGGGAACCCCGAACACAATACCGGCCGTGCCGGCTGACGACATCATCCTCATCTCCGGGATACGCCAGAATAATATGCGCTGCTATCGCCTCTTCCAGGAAAAGTATTTCGGCTATATCCGCCATCTCTTCGGGCAATGGGTGAACGATACGTCCGACGCCGAAGAATTGTCCTGTGACGTTCTGGCCAAGGTCATAGGCGCGATAGAGCGATATGATCCCGCTCGCGGGAGCCTTAAGCTTTGGATATATGTAATAGCCATCAATACCCGCAACGACTATCTGCGGCGGCTTGCCGCGGCGGAGGAAGCAGTGGCGACCGTATCGCTTGACGAGCCGGTCACTTCCGGCAGCGACATACTCCGCATCGATATGCTTGCGGACAATAACACCGGGAGTTCCGACCTTCCGCCGTCATCGTATGCCGATAATCCCGGCCTTCAGGCGGCACAGGCGGTCATCAATGCGCTCCCCATCGACCATCGGTATATACTGCAGCTCTATTCAGACGGGTATACTTCGTCCGAGATAGCCCAAGCCATTGAGAAACCGGCGGGGACGGTTCGGAGCATCTGCTCTCGGCTTATCGCGACTATTCGTTCCGCGTATGAGA
>JBBTBY010000122.1 GCA_038043445.1 Spirochaetota bacterium | reverse complement strand
GGCGAGGTCACCGGTAGGACGTTCCATTCTTTGATCGCGTAATGGCTGACAAAACTTCGCCCGCGCGAGTACGGATCACTCGAGGTGGCTCGCATCTGCCGTATGGGATCGAGCATGCCGACGCCCATACCCACGCCGGCCCCGGCAATACCCTCGTTCTTTGCGGCATCGCGCATGGCAGACAGGCGCTGCATTTCAGCGAAATCGAGACCGGCGGTCTTTGCCGCTTCGGCCTCCGCCTGCACATCGGCAACGCGGTTCACGCGGCGTTTCGTGTCGTCGTCGAAATCGGTCTGCTCGACGCGGAAATCCTTAAGCTCAAAACCGAGTGTCGTGAGCACCGGCGAGACCTTCGCCTTGAGCGCCTCGGCGATCTCATTTCGATTCGAATCGATATCGTTGTAGCCGAATTTCGCCTCGGCGAGATGATCGGTCAGCGGCTGTACGAGACGTGACACCACAGCCTGCCGTAATTCTTCGACGGTAAATTCATCCTTTTGGCCCATCACATTGATGAAGAACGCTCCGCCGTCGGTTATGCGGAAAGAGAAATTCCCGAATGCCTTAAGCCCGACGGGGAATTTATACTGCGGGTCGACATATTTCACCGGCCCCGGTGTACCCCAGCCCTGATTGAGTATCTCTGAGGTGCGGAAGAAATAGATGCCGACCTTGTGTTCGCTCTGGAACGCCTGCATGAATTTCTTTATCGTGGTGATGAACGGTATGTTCGCGGTGGCAATATCGGTCATGCCCGGCTCGGTGATGACCGCCTGTGTCTTCCCCTCGTAGACGAAGATGACGCCCTGACCGGGACCGACGATGAGCTTCGATGCGTTCTTTATCTCATCGCCGTTGTCCGTCCAGCGCTGAAAAAGAACGTTCGCGGGCGGGTCCTTCCATTCGATGACAGAACGTAATTGCCGTTTGATGCCGTCTATGAGTCCCATATCCGCTCCTTGTACTCGGAAGATAGTACCATCATACGCAATGCCAGGGGATTAGTCAATCGCAGATGGCCGGTCAGCCCTCGTTGTTCCGGTCGTGGCGGGTGAGCGGGAGGCGGATGATGAAACGAGATCCCTCGCCGACGGTGCTTTCCGCCCGTATCGTACCGCCGAGCGTTTCGATGATCTTCTTGCAGATGGCAAGACCTATCCCCGTGCCGCTGAACTCGCTGCGTCCGTGCAGGCGCTGGAAAATGACGAAGATCTTGTCCGTATACTGTTTGTCGAAACCGATGCCGTTGTCGGAAACGGTGATGACCGCATGATCGCCGTCGACCTCGGATGCTATCGTGATATGCGGCGGGATATCGGGCTTCCTGAATTTGAGCGCATTGGAGATGAGGTTCTGGAAGAGCTGGCGCATTTGTCCGCGGTCGGCCATGAGGGACGGGAGCGGCGTACGCGTGATAATGGCCTTCGAGCGGGCGGTCTCCTGTTCAAGCAGGACGAGCGCATCATCGAGCGCGGTATCGAGCGGGAGTGACGCGTAATCGGCGACGGCACCGATACGTGAATAGGCGAGAAGGTCCGAGATGAGCGTCTGCATGCGTTCCGTGGAGCTCTGCATATAGGCGATATATTCGCGGCCTTCGGCATTGAGCTCGGCGCCGAACCTCGTTGCGAGGAGATCCCCGAACGCACGCACCTTGCGCAGGGGTTCCTGCAGATCGTGCGAGGCGGCGAACGCAAAGTCCTTAAGCTCGCGGTTGGAACGTTCGAGCTCAACGGTGTACGCGGTGATCCTCTCGTCGGCTGCTTTACGCTGCGATATGTCGCGGACGACGACGAGTATGCGTTCCTCGGGGCCGATGACCGCACGGCGCATGTTCACCTCCACCCAGAACGTCCTGCCGGTGCTGTCCTTCGCCAGCCACTCAAAAAGCTGCGGCCCTTCCGTCCGCGCCCGGAAGAAACATGCCTCCGCATCGCGGTCGGTGTAGGGCGGTATGTTCGCCGACATGGTGCCGACGGAATTGGTCAGCGCCTCGGTGCGTGTCACGCGGTACATCTCGCACATCCGGTCGTTCACATCGACTATCGTTCCGGTCGCGATATCGTGCACAAAGATCGCATCGTTGACCGAATTGAATATCGTCCTGAAATTCTCCTCGTTCGAACGGCTTGCGCGTGCTTCGCTTCGGGCTACGCGAACGGCCGCGCGATTGCTGAAAAAGAGGAGCGATGTCATAAGCCCGGTCAGCGATACGAAGAGCAGCTTGCTTAGAAAAATGGAGTCATAGGTGCTGAAACTCGCCGGCAGCACGCGCGCGCGCAGGGCGACCCCGTAGCCCCCGGTAACAATGATGGAAATAACGATCATCGCCGCAAGCTGGGCATAGCGCTCGGCAATGAGCGCGGTGAACACGATGACGAGCATGAGATTGACCGCGTTCTGCGACACGTCGTATGCGGGGTCGCTCGCGTACAGGCCGGTGCTGAGGTAGCGTGAAAAGCAGAGCCCGAAAAGGATCGCAATGCTTGCGAGCGTACTCGCCGGGATATAGCGCCCGCGCACGAGGAGCAGAAGGGTGACCGCCGACATCACGAGCAGTACCGTATCCGAATATACGGTCGGGGCGATACGGCCGAGAAAGAGCGAGGTAAGTACGCCGTCCACGAGCGCGGCGAGCATCCCAATGCTTACGACAAGAAGGAGCGTACGGGCTTTCTGTTTCAGGAGCCAGTCCGCCGCATCATAGCGGCTGAGTAACTTCCCCGCAATGCTCATGCGATGAGCGCTCCGCGGGTGAGCGGCGCAAGCGCTTCGATGACGAATTCCCCGTCCTTTCGGATCAGCGTATCATCGAACCATACTTCGCCGCCGCCGTAGTCCGCCGTCTGTATCAGGACAAGGTCCCAGTGTATCGCCGACTTATTGCCGTTATCGGACTGCTCATAGCAATTGCCCGGTGTGAAGTGGAGCGAGCCGTATATCTTCTCGTCGAAGAGCGTGTCGCACATGGGGATATCGACATGGGGGTTCAGCCCGAGCGAGAATTCGCCGAAGAAGCGTGCACCATCGTCGGTGGCGAATAGAGCATCGAGCTGTTTTTTATCGCCCTCGGCGCGGTAGTCGACGATGCGTCCGTTCTTTACCTCGAAGCGCATGTTCGCGAATGAATGACCGTCGTAATTGGTCGGCGTGTTGTACTGGATGACGCCGTTTATGGAGTCCCGCACCGGTCCGCAGTACACTTCGCCGTCGGGGATGTTGCGGTGGCCGTCGCATTTGAGCGCGGGCATGTTCTTTATCGAGAAGGTTATGTCGGTTCCGGGACCGGCGATGCGCACTGTATCCGTTCGCTCCATGAGCGAATGAAGCGGCGTCATTGCCCGGGAGAAGCGGTCATAGTCGAGATTGCAGACGCGGAAATAAAAATCCTCGAAAGCGACGGTGCTTTTCTTCGCGAGCACCGCCATGGCGTCGTTGGGGTAGCGGAGCACGCACCATTTCTTCTTCAGGCGCGTGTGCTCGTGCACGTTCGTCCAGAAATATTTCCGTTTCAACCGCTGCTTATCCGTCGGCACGAGGGACGCGTCGTACGGATTTGACGATGAACGTATGCCGATGTATGCGTCGGACGCGGCCATGTTCTTCTGATGGAAATCCGCAAATGCCTTCTGCTGCCCCTCGTCGGCATTGGCGAAGAACGCTGCGGAGAGCGAATCGTCGAAGGAATTCCAATACGGTACGGCGCCGCGAACGGCGGCGATGCGTATCACTTCGCGCGCGAGGGGGAGCCCGTCGTTCCCGATGCAGTCGATGTACACCGTCTCGCCGCGCGTGAGCGCTGTGGAATAATCGATGAGTATCGTTGCGAGCTCGGTAATGCGTGTGTCCGTCACCATCTGTTGCCGCCTTTATCGATTGAATAACAAGCCGATATGGATGCGTTGTCCGTAGGAATATCCGCCGGCGAATCGGCTCCCCAGCACCCAATCCGCCATGAGCGCGATCGAGATCACATCGCTTATGACGAATTCGGTGATGAGGTACGGCATGAGGATGAACGAAGCATAGTGTTCAAGGCGCACGGTGCGGCTGCTGTCGCCGTTCACCGTTTCGACATGGAGCTGCCGTATCGCCCCGCCGCCGACAAGCGCGCCAAGGGAGAAGCGAATGGGGTGAAAAGAGAGATGCGCTTCCGCGGTCATTCCGCCGAAACCGACGCTGTAATAACTATCGCTCACGCCTGCCGATGTATAGGAGAAACTGCTTGCGAACCCCATGCCGCCGATGCGCAGGTTCGGCAAGAGCGCAAGCGCGAGCCTCCCGCCGAGGCCGTTCGCATAGCCATTGATGCCGCTGCCGTACGCTATCGAGCCGTATCCGCCATGATAGAACATTCCGCCGTTGAAGAACGGCGTACGTTCCTCCGCAGCGACGATGAACGATGAGGAGGCGAGCATGAAAGCAGCGATACCAATGACGCGGACCATCCCGCGTCGTACCCTGGAGCTTCGTCCGCTCACGGGAGAAATACCCTGGGCTCCCATGACCATCCTGCAGTAAGAATTATCTCGCGAACCGGTCGTTTGATGATCCCGGTGCTGTATCCGTATGCAATGATACGGTCCTTATCGGCGGAGCGCATGGCATCGAACCCCGTTCCGAAACCGTGTTCGCTTTCATTGATGATGCCTTTGAAGAGCGAGAACGCGCCTGAGAACGAGATGTTCGTCCCGCCGTCAACGCCGATGGCGATGCGTGCGGTGCGCTTCTCATCGCTCACATACACTGCATGCTTCGCGTCATCGAAACGCAGATGCATCTCCCACACTTTGTGCTCACCGGCGATCTCGGCAGGGCTGAACCAGCGCGCATTGAGGAAATTCCAGCGGAGCACGAGGGTGTTCTTCCTGCCGGATACCGCTTCAACGGGGCCGACGACGGACAGTTCGCGCAGACGGCGTATGAGCTCATCCATGGATGCGGGAGGGATATCTCCCGTCGGTCGGCGTATCGAAGCCGTTTCGCCGATGGAAAAGATGCCGGCGACGAAGAGCACGGCGCAGAGGATGAAGCACAACGCGCATATGCCCGCCGGTATCAATGGGGTGATATCGGTGAGTTTCGTTATGATGGACTTTTCATGTTCCGCGAGCGGTTCGATATACGGATACGCACGTGCGAGCGCTTCAACTATCGTCTTCGTGCGACCCTCTATGGAGAACACCGTGTTGTCGTTTATCCAATAGAAGCCCTCATTCCCGTCCGTCGTAGTGTACGCGCTTTTATCCCCGACGGAATAGGAGAACAATTTCCCTTCGGTGATCACCTCGGATTTGATATAGCGTTCGCGTTCCGTCGTCGTCCCGCTTTTGCGCATGCGATAGGCGAAGAGCGCATCGTTCGCTTCCGACGATGTGCGGTAGAGATGTACGCGTATCGACGCTGCCGTGCCGTAATCAGCGCGATAGTACCCGCGCGAGGGCGAGACGATGGCAGCACTTACCGAACCGATCTGCCGGGGGAAGGCCGCTTTTACTTCGGTCACATCGGCCGGCGGCGGGAAGGACGTTTTATAGGGGTCCTGGCATTGCGACAGGACGAATGCCATAAAGGCAACGGGTATGAAGGATGCAATGATCTGAAGAATGCCTCGGATCATGGGGGCCTCGCTTGCTGTCCGGAAGAATGATGGAACGATACAGGAAAATCGTCAAAAATTCAATGCGTCGGCTGATCTGCCGGACTGCGTCGGCCGGTTGACAAAAATATATGACTGTATACAATTGCCCTCCGCGAGGAACGGCATGAAATGGTTCATTAAACCGAAGTATACGATAGTACGACCGACGACACGGTCCGCTGAGGCCGAAGCGCCCGCACAATGGGTCAATTGCGTCTGCGGGAGCATCATATACCGCAAGGACCTCGATGCGAACCACAAGGTGTGTACGAGCTGCGGCAATCATTTTCGGCTGACGCTGGATGAGCGTATCGCGCTCCTTATCGAAGAGAACGGATTCGAGGAATTCAATGCCGAGATAACCTCCGCCGATCCTCTCGTGTTCGTGGACAGCGCCGGGACATATCCGGCAAAAGTGAAAAAAGCCATTGAAAAGACGGGGATACAAGAGGGCGTCGTGACCGGCTATGCGAAGATCGGGCGCCACCGTGTCACACTGTCCGTCATGGATTTCAATTTTCTCGGCGGCAGCATGGGGAGCGCGGTGGGCGAAAAGATATACCGCGCCATCATGCGTTCGTATGAAGGATCGATACCGTGCATCATCGTGTCCTGCTCGGGCGGTGCGCGTATGCATGAAGGCATACTTTCGCTCATGCAGATGGCGAAGACGTCCGCCGGGCTTGCCAAGCTTGCCGAAAAGAAGATACCGTATCTTTCGATAATGACCGACCCGACCACCGGCGGTGTTACCGCGAGTTTCGCCATGCTGGGCGATGTGAACATTGCCGAGCCCAAGGCGCTCATCGGGTTCGCCGGCCCCCGCGTCATCGAGCAGAACATCCGTCAGAAACTGCCCGAGGGTTTTCAGCGTTCGGAGTTCGTGCAGGACCATGGGTTTGTCGATGTCATCGTCGATCGCCGCCAGATGAAAGGCACCATCATCCAATTGCTTGACTTTTTCGCTGATTAGTACTAAAATGACCGCTGTTACGATCAACCATCGAGAGGAGCGGTATCATGTCGAAGGTCATTCTCAAGAATATCTGCAAGATCTACGAAGGCGGCGTGAAGGCCGTCGATAATTTTAATCTCGAAGTGGAAGACAAGGAATTCATCGTTCTCGTCGGCCCGTCGGGCTGCGGGAAATCGACGACGCTGCGCATGGTCGCCGGTCTTGAAGAGATATCGAGCGGCGAGCTTTACATCGGTGATAAGATCGTCAACGAAGTCCCGCCGAAATCGCGCGACATCGCCATGGTGTTCCAGAACTACGCCCTCTATCCGCATATGACCGTTTTTAAGAACATGGAATTCGGGCTTAAGCTCCGCAAGTATCCGCAGGAAGAGATCGACAAGCGCGTACGCGAAGCGGCGTTCATTCTCGGCATCGAGGATCTTCTCGATCGCCAGCCGAAGGCCCTTTCCGGCGGTCAGCGCCAGCGTGTCGCCCTCGGCCGTGCCATCGTGCGCAAACCGAAGGTGTTCCTCTTCGATGAACCGCTCTCCAACCTCGATGCCAAGCTCCGCGTGCAGATGCGCGCGGAAATATCGAAGCTTCACGTGCGCCTGCAGGCGACGATGATGTACGTTACGCACGATCAGGTCGAAGCCATGACCATGGCCGACCGCATCGTCGTCATGCGCGACGGCCTCGTACAGCAGGTCGGTACGCCGCTCGGCCTCTACGGCAATCCCCGCAATAAATTCGTCGCAGGCTTTCTCGGTTCACCCCCGATGAATTTCTGCGAGGTCGATG
Organism: Spirochaetota bacterium; assembly: GCA_038043445.1. NCBI lineage: Bacteria > Pseudomonadati > Spirochaetota > Spirochaetota bacterium. The sequence goes on along the minus strand of JBBTBY010000122.1, from coordinate 11,347 downwards.
TGACCTCCGAGGGCGGCAAGCTTTATATATCCGACGGCTCCTTCAAGCTGAAGGTCCCGGAGACAAAGGCCGCTGTCATCAAGGAATACATGGAGCGCACGAAAAAGCAGAGCCTCGTATTCGGTATACGCGCCGAGGATATCTCCGAGCAGCGCAAGGCGAAAGTACCCATCGATGAGAACACGATGAAGGGCAATGTCGAGGTCGTCGAGCCCATGGGCGCGGAAACGACGGTCTATGTCGATACCGGCAAAACGCCGCTCATACTGCGGCTTGAGCTTGAGCTCACCGGCCTCGCAAAGGTCGGCGATTCGCTCAATCTCGTCGTGAACCTCGATAAGGGGCATTTCTTCGATAAAGAGACCGAGATGAACATATTCGGCGCGAACTGAGAAGATCAGCCTATCACCAGGGCGGCCGGTTTGCGGTCGCCCTTTTTTTTTACAGGGGAGCGTCATGAGCAGAAAGATCGTTATCGCACCGTCACTCCTGGCCGCCGACTTTTCCGACGTGCGTGCGGCGATAGCATCCGTCGAGAAGGGCGGGGCGGATTGGCTGCATCTGGATATCATGGACGGGAATTTCGTTCCCAATATCACCTTCGGGCCGAAATTCGTCGCCGATATCCGCACACATACGAAGCTTCCGTTCGATGTCCATCTCATGATAGAGGACCCCGATCTCTTCGCGCCGCTCTTCATCGAGGCGGGTGCGGCGCTGGTGAGCGTTCACATGGAAGGGGCCGTTCATCTGCAGCGGACGGTAGCCGAGATACAGAAGCGCGGGGCGAAGGCGGGTGTCGTGCTTAACCCGCATACGAGCATCTCTTCGCTCGATGCGATCATCGATGATGTCGATCATGTGCTCCTCATGACGGTCAATCCCGGTTTCGGCGGACAAACGTTCATCCCCTCCTGCTATCGGAAGATAGAGGAGGCGCGCACGCTCATCGATTCCCGGAAGAAGAGCATCACCCTTTCTGTCGACGGCGGTGTCACATCGGAGAATATCGACCGCATCCTCAAAGCCGGTGCGGATTTCATCATCGCCGGGACGAGCGTGTTCGGTGCGCCCGATATCGCCGCTGCGATACGCCGATTACGCGGGTAAAAAAGCCATATACGAAAGTGAAAGTGCGATAAGCGTCTGCCCGGCGAAGTACGTCGAGAGCACAGGCAGTCCGTCGGGTGCATTATTGCGTCGGAAGCGGTTGACGGCAAGGATCATATCAGATGCGAAAAAGAGGAGCGATCCGAGAGCGATGAGGAGCGCAGGGGTGAAGGACACCCTTCCGCCATATACCGTTGATATCGCCCGCAGGAGCATGAAGCTTATGATAATGGCATAGGCGAGCACCGGGACCTTCATTGCCCCAAGCCCGGGCCACAGTATGCGATACACGATGGTAATGACAATGAGCAGCACGAGCGCAGTGACGGCATCGGCGGGCACGAAGGGGCTTATCGAAATGAATGCGATCGTATAGAGTACATGCGCGCAGAGGAAGAGCACGAGACCGATGATGAACGCCGTTTCGGCGCGGGAGAGGAGCGCGATATCGCCGCCGAGCGAGAGCACAAGCCCGGCTGCGATAAGCACGGCATACAATGCGGGGTTCCCCGCGAGCGGCCACGCGGCCAGGGCGATGATGAGCGCCGTTGTCAGCGGCTTGACGATCATACGCAGACGCTTCATGTCACGGATATCGGCGATGATCGTGATGATCGCGCATACCGCAATGGCCGGCAGAAGGATACGTTGTGTCATGGGTACTCCTTGCGAGGATCATGATATCCGTTCGGGATGGTCTTGTCAATTCCCGGTGCATGAAAGGCCTTCGGGATCGTGAAAGTCTTGCATTTTCACGCATCCGGCGGTACAATATGAGCATTCGTGGAGGATGACATGGCAGACGACATTGCCGCAAAGGTCAAAGCACTCGAAGCTGAGCTCGTTGAGAAGACCCGATACATAAAATATCTTGAGAACCTTTCCGAAGCGCATGAACATGTGATAACGCTCGCCCAGGAAGAACGCATCGAGGCGGAAAAGGTCATTCATGCGCATGAGACCATTCATGGCGTCGGGGCGCTCTTCGACGGGCATGCGGATGATAAGACCATACGCGCTATGAAAGAGCAGAAGATTGTCATCAATCAGTCCCTGCACGCCATTCTTGAGCACGGTGTCGATCTCGAGGAAGTGATACGCGGACTTATGGCGCTGCTTAAGATGGAACGGGCGGTGCTTTTCCTTTCGCGCGGCGAGAAACGCCTCGGCGCAACGGCGAATGTACGGATGACGGCCGAGGAGATGAAAAAGCCCTATTTCGAGATGCCTTCGCAGATAATCCGGGCGGTTGCCAAGCTCAATAAGACCATCATCGTCAAGAACAAGAAGATAACCGTCGACGGTGCCGAGAAGCCCCTGTCCATAGTCTGTATACCCTTCATGTACGGCGATAACCCCATCGGCGTGCTCTATTTGGACGTTATTTCCCATCCCCTCTAGCCCCGGCTGCAGCACAAAAAAACGCTTAACCGTTTTTCCATTATCCCGATACATATAGTGAATACGTTATCGGATGATGACCATGAATATCGGAAGCGGATTAAGTCAGATCAACTTGGCCGACCAGCAGGCCGTGTTCGTATGGCCGACATACGGCAATAGCCGCATCGTGCACATCAAACGACTCGATACGAGCGAGACCGAAAGCCGATTTCAGTTCGAAAATGCGGATTCGGGCAGGGAAGAGGATACGCCGTATCGTATCGATCCCAAAACGGGGCTGACGCATCGCGAGAGCGCCGTGAAAGGGCGGGCCGTGAACGATCTGGCATAACGATTCAGCATCGACACAGTATAAAAAAAAGCCGGTCACGCATGTGCGTAACCGGCTTTTTTATTCTTACAGACTAGTGGATGACAGCGACTATCTCTTCGTTGCGTACGATAAGATATTCGGTATTGCCTTCCTTTATCTTGACGCCGGCGAACTTGTCATAGATGACGATATCGCCTTTCTTCACGTCGATGGCAACACGCTTGCCGTCCTTATCGACCCCGCCGGGGCCTACTTCGACCACTTCCGCCTTCTGCGTTTTTTCCTGGGCGGTCTCCGGGATGAATATCCCGCTTGATGTTTTCGCTTCCGTATCGAGTACTTTCAAGAGCACGCGATCGCCAAGCGGTTTTATTGAAGCCATGGTTTCCTCCTGGTGTCCTTATTTAGTACATTCCGTCCATTCCGCCCATTCCGCCGCCTCCCGGAGGCATAGCCGGACCATCTTTCTTGGGTTCGGGCTTGTCGGCGATGAGCACTTCGGACGAGATGATCTGACAGGCAATGGATGCTGCGTTCTGCAGTGCGAAACGGGTGACCTTCGCCGGGTCAATGATCCCCGCTTTTACCATGTCGACCCATTGAGCACTGTTCGCATCGTATCCCATATTTCCTTTCTGCTCTTTCGCTTCCTTCGCAACGACAGCGCCGTCAAGACCGGCGTTCGTCGCGATGATGCGTATCGGTTCTTCGAGCGAGCGGCGGACGATATTGACGCCGATCTGCTCGTCGCCCGGAAGCTTCATGGCATCAAGCTTTGTCATCGCATGGATGAGCGTTATGCCGCCGCCGGGGATTATCCCTTCTTCGATGGCAGCGCGGGTGGCAGAAAGAGCGTCTTCCACTCGGGCTTTCTTTTCCTTCATCTCGACTTCGGTGGCAGCGCCGACGTTCACGATGGCAACGCCGCCGGACAGTTTCGCCAAGCGTTCCTGGAGCTTTTCCTTGTCGTAATCGCTGTCGGTATTCTCGATCTCTTTTTTGAGCGAAGTGATGCGCTTGGCGACTTCTTTTGGATCGCCTGCGCCTTCGATGATGGTCGTGTTGTCCTTGTCGACGACGATCTTTTTCGCGCGGCCGAGGTCGTCAAGCTGTGCGCTTTCGAGCTTCATGCCGATCTCTTCAGCGATGACCTTTCCGCCGGTAAGCGTCGCGATATCTTCGAGCATGGCTTTGCGGCGATCGCCGAAACCCGGGGCCTTCACCGCGCACACTTTGAGAATGCCGCGAAGTTTGTTGAGAACGAGGGTGGCAAGCGCTTCGCCTTCTACCTCTTCCGCTATGATGAGGAATTGCTTGCCCGTCTGCGCGATCTTCTCGAGCAGCGGCAGTATATCCTTCATGTTCGATATTTTCTTGTCGTGGATGATAATGTATGCGTCTTCGAGCACGCATGTCGCATCATCCTGATTGGTGACGAAATACGGGGCGATGAAGCCGCGATCGAACTGCATGCCTTCGACGACGTCGAGGTAGGTGTCAAGCGTTTTCGCTTCTTCCACCGTTATGACGCCGTCTTTGCCGACCTTTTCCATTGCGTTGGCGATAAGATCGCCGATGGAGCGGTCGTTGTTGGCGGAGATGGAAGCGACCTGCGCGATCTCTTCCTTCCCCTTGATCTGCTTCGCTTCGCTTTTGATGAAGCTTACCACTTCTTCGACGGATTTTTCTATACCGCGTTTGAGCGCCATGGGATTTGCACCGCTTGTGACGTTCTTGATGCCTTCTTTCACCATGGCCTGTGCAAGCACGGTAGCCGTAGTGGTGCCGTCGCCGGCGACATCATTCGTCTTGCTCGCCACTTCTTTGACAAGCTGAGCGCCCATGTTCTCGAAATGGTCCTCAAGCTCGATCTCTTTGGCGATAGTTACCCCGTCATTGATGACCGTGGGCGCACCGTACTTCTTGTCGATGACGACATTGCGTCCCCGCGGACCGAGCGTGGTACGCACGGCATTGGCGAGAATATCAACGCCGCGAACGAGGGCACGCCGCGCTTCCTCGTTGAACAACAGTTGCTTTGCCATTTACTTCCTCCTTTAAGGATATTATGGTTTGTGTAATGTGCCGTAGCACTATTTTCGCGTTATTTATTGCAAAGAGTATGCCAATGCGGCATGGGATCGAAGCTAAGTCCGGTATTCGGGCAACGATATTTTCAAGTATTTAAGGCAAAATTGACCGGGGGAAGTATCTATACTGCCGAATAGTAATATGGTATGTATTGAAACGATACATTTTATGCCCCGGTGTATAGGGCGTTGGTAAGAGTTGAACAGTAAAGTGAAGCCTTTTCAAGGTGCAACGTAATAATTCGATATACAATGGATGACAGCATATGATGCCGGTCTCATTGCGTCCTGAAGCCCGTTTATACGTACAAAGAGAGGATATCCCATCTGGTTCGAAAGGAATGGCAATGTATTGGTTATGCCATGCCAATAAATGACCTGTTTATTCGCATTGTTCAATATGACCGCATTCGATACGTTATGCACTGTATTGGATACCATGTTGTAGTAATATAATTGGACCGAAAAGCCGCTTCCCGATAGATAGGTCACTATGATCTTGCCGCCCGGGGGGCGATTGTCAAAATTACTGCCGTATGCGGAACCGTTACTATCCATTTCGACCGAAAAGAAATCGTTGTCGACCTGGCTGTCGAGATAGCTGACAATGCCCTTCGTATTGATCCTGTCGTCATAGTCGTAATAATCATAATTGTTGGTCACGGGGTAATAGAATTCTGTCTTTTTTGCTGTTTCCTGGGTATCGTTCGGTTCGTAATTCCTCAAGCTGGCAGTGGAACTTATCGGAGAAAAGAACACCAAGTTGGAACAACCGATGATGAGCATCAGTGCCGAAGCAGTCAGTATGAAAAACAGGGATATTTTACCCATGGGGTGACCTCGAATCTCTAACTCTCTGTGTTCCATTATAATGTTTCCTTGGGAAAACGTCAACTCGAGCAGTCATCGTTTTGATGACCTATGCGATCCATCGTGAAATCCTTCCCTGAATATCGTGCAAAAGTCTTGATCCCGTCGATCGCCCGTTCATCCAGGTCATATCGCATATGTACGGTGAAGTACTGCATGAGCAGGTCCTTTCTGCTTTCACCGCGAATTTCCGCTATTGCGCCTATTTCCTTCATCCCCGCGACCTTTGCCGTCCGCAGGATATCGGCATATGCATCGCTGACATCATCCTGCATTGCCCATACTGCGAAAACGAACGGTAGCCCGGTAAGGAGCTTCCACTCATTACCGAGGTCGATGTGTGGTTCATCGTTGAAGAGCGCATCATCCCCGATAAGGACCTGGGCGTCGAGCGATGTGTCCTCGTGAAAACGTGCGAGCGAGCTCCCTGTTACGAAATTCGGATGTATCCCGTAGCGTTCGCGAAGCACTATGCCGGCAAGTTCATTCGATGTACGGGAGTTGGCGTCAAGGCCGACGCGCCGTGCCGCAGTGACATTGGTTCGCAGAAGGAGTTTTACGCTGGCGACCGGTCCGTCGCAGCCGATGGCGATGCCGGGGACGACGCGATATGGCGATGCGAAGAGCGCCGCTGTCGGAAGCATGGCGATCTCCAGCTCCCGTGCGAGCATTTTTTGAGCGAGCACCGCCGGCGGATGCGTCTCGAACGGAATGGCGAGCCGCACGGTGAGCGGGAGCGCGTTGAGATAGGGGACACTGCCGATGCGTATCATCTCGATATGCGCCGGTAGAGCGTATTCCGCTCCACCGGCGTGAACCCCCCGCTGGTGATCATCTCCACGAGCTCGTTGCGAGAAAGCATCTGCGGCGTCGTCGCCCCCGCGGCATGGGTTATCTTCTCCTCGGTCACCGTACCGTCGATGTCGTCGACGCCGAAGAACTGCGAGAGCTGCGCCATTTTCAATCCGAGCATTATCCAGAACGCCTTCAGGTGCGGGATATTATCGAGAAATATCCTCGAAACGGCCAGTATTCGGATTATCTCCGCGCCGGTGAGCATGCGAGTGTCCGCGTAATGCGTGTTCTCAGGGTGGAAGAGAAGCGGGATGAACGAGAGAAATCCCTTCGTTTCATCCTGAAGCGAGCGGAGCCTGTCGAGATGATCGACGATGTGCTCGGGCTTTTCGATATGACCGAACAGCATGGTCGCGTTTGAGTGCAGTCCGGCATTGTGTACGACTCGGCTTATTTCCAGCCAGCGCTCACCGGTGATCTTTTCATTGCATATGACAGAACGTATATCGGAATGGAATATTTCGGCGCCGCCCCCGGGGACGCTGTCCAGTCCTGCGTCCTTGAGCCGGCGTATCGTTTCTTCAAGCGGAAGCCCCGCGACCGAAGCGATGAAATCGAGCTCGACCACCGTGAACGCCTGAATGTGTATCGACGGGGCGACCGATCTCAATGTGCGGAGCATATCCAGGTAATAGGTGAAGGGGATGTCTTTGTTCAAGCCGCCAACGACATGATATTCCGTTACGCCGGAATTCATTCCATCGATTGCTTTTTCGCGGATCTCATCGAGTGAAAGCGTGAAGCCGTCGTATTCACCTTTTTTCCGGTATGCGCAGAACAGGCATGTGTTCTTGCAGAAGTTCGTGTAGTTGATATGACGATTGATAATGAAATACGTATTATCCCCGTTCAGTCTGCGACGCACGATATCGGCCATAGCGCCGAGGGACAAAATGTCATTGCTGGCAAGCAGTGTCAGCGCATCACCCTTCGTGATCCGTTCACGCGACAGTACTTTTTTTCGTATCGTATCGATGTTGTTCATGGGCTACAAAAATACAGTAATTTATCTTGAAAAGCAAATCGCGACTTTTGAAAACTGAATATTTTTAAATTTTTTTCTCATGAACATGCGGATACACATCGATTCCGTGGACCTGTATTATCGTGATGGTGCCGAAATTTCCACGAAAAGAGGAGAAGTGTACGACCGCTGATGTATTAAATGTAGTATTAATTCAAATTTACCCCATGGAATGGCCCAAAAAACATCAAATTCAGGGGTATCACGATGTGAATCGTTGACAAAGATCCGAATATGTAGTAGATTGTACGCCCGCCAAGTGAGCATGAGCTGTTCACGGCGCGCGAAAGCTCTTTGAAAAATGAATAGCAAGCCGACGAAGTAAAGGTAAGGGCGCTTTTAACCGGGCGCTCTGTATGGGTGAAAGCCCATAGCTTGATTTTTGGTGTGTTTTCGAGCGCGTGACCCGCAAGGGAAGCGCGGAAGAAGATACTTAATTACCCTAGACAATTGTTATCCGTAATAGGATAACGCTCATATTGAGTATGGAGAGTTTGATCTTGGCTCAGAACGAACGTTGGCGATGCGTCTTACGCATGCAAGTCGAGCGGGTCTATTGTAGCAATACTATAGTTCAGCGGCGGACTGGTGAGTAACACGTGGATAATCTACCCCAGAGCGGGGGAAAACGCCAGGAAACTGGCGCTAATACCGCATAGACCCTTTTGGCATATGTCGAGGAGGGTAAAGCAGCAATGCACTCTGGGATGAGTCTGCGTCCGATTAGCTAGTTGGTGAGGTAACGGCTCACCAAGGCGACGATCGGTAGCCGGCCTGAGAGGGTGTACGGCCACATTGGGACTGAGATACGGCCCAGACTCCTACGGGAGGCAGCAGCGGAGAATCTTCCACAATGGACGAAAGTCTGATGGAGCGACATCGCGTGAGGGATGAAGGCCTTCGGGTTGTAAACCTCTTTTGACGTTGACGATTACCTGACGGTAGACGTCGAATAAGCCTCGGCTAACTACGTGCCAGCAGCCGCGGTAATACGTAGGAGGCGAACGTTGTTCGGATTTACTGGGTGTAAAGGGTGAGTAGGCGGAATGGTAAGTCATTGGTGAAAGACCGGGGCCTAACCCCGGGAACGCCTTTGATACTATTATTCTTGAGTGCGATAGAGGATGGTGGAATTCCTGGTGTAACGGTGGAATGTGTAGATATCAGGAGGAACATCGATGGCGAAGGCAGCCATCTGGGTCGCTACTGACGCTGAATCACGAAAGCTGGAGGAGCAAACGGGATTAGATACCCCGGTAGTTCCAGCTGTAAACTATGTACACTTGGTGTTTGCGGTTCATCCGTAGGCACCGTAGCTAACGTGATAAGTGTACCGCCTGGGAAGTATGCTCGCAAGGGTGAAACTCAAAAGAATTGACGGGGGCCCGCACAAGCGGTGGAGCATGTGGTTCAATTCGATGATACGCGAAAAACCTTACCTGGGTTTGAAATGCCAGAGGAATGTCACAGAGATGTGGCAGCCCGAAAGGGTCGCTGGCACAGGTGCTGCATGGCTGTCGTCAGCTCGTGTCGTGAGATGTTGGGTTAAGTCCCGCAACGAGCGCAACCCCTATCCCTTGTTGCCATCGGGTAATGCCGGGTACTCTTGGGAAACTGCCTGTGACAAACAGGAGGAAGGCGGGGATGACGTCAAGTCCTCATGGCCCTTATGTCCAGGGCTACACACGTGCTACAATGGACGGTACAAAGGGATGCGAGACCGCGAGGTGGAGCAAATCCCAAAAAGCCGTCCTCAGTTCGGATTGGAGTCTGAAACTCGACTTCATGAAGCTGGAATCGCTAGTAATCGCAGATCAGCATGCTGCGGTGAATACGTTCCCGGGCCTTGTACACACCGCCCGTCACACCATGGGAGTTGGTTCTACCTGAAGTCGTTAGCCTAACCGCAAGGGGGGCGGCGCCTAAGGTCGGACTGATGACTGGGGTGAAGTCGTAACAAGGCAGCCGTACCGGAAGGTGTGGCTGGATCACCTCCTTTTATGGAGACCTTCTCTTAGCATACCTTTACCGGTAGTTGTCTTGCTATTCATTTTTGAGCGAGCTTGTTGTTCTTTCATACAATTATCATGCCTCGGGCCAGGATTTGGGCCTATAGCTCAGTTGGTATGAGCGTTCGACTGATAATCGAAAGGTCAGTGGTTCAAACCCACTTAGGCCCACACGTTCTTCTGAGACGGAAGAATGGGGGTGTAGCTCAATTGGCAGAGCGTCTGATTTGCATTCAGAAGGTCGTCGGTTCGACTCCGATCACCTCCAATGTCAACCGAGCAAGCGGCATGATACGTAGTGTTCAGCAATTAGCGTGACCGGCATCTGCGGTTACGCTTATATTGAGCGTTCTTTGACAAGTTAATCAGAGCAGACGTAATGCCAGAGAATTAAAAAAACTTGGTATTACCAATAATGAAGTATGCGTCTGAAGAATAATACGAATTAGGCGAACGAAAGAAAGTAACGTCCGGGAAAAGAACGTATTGTCAGGAAGATCACGGAAACGTGAAGGGAATGATAATATGGTCAAGTAACTAAGGGCGTAAGGTGGATGCCTAGGCACCAGAAGGCGATGAAGGTCGTGGCAAGCTGCGATAAGCCCCGGGAAGGAGCAAACATCCGTTGATCCGGGGATGACCGAATGGGAAAACCCACCAGAGTAACCCTCTGGTATCGTGCACTGAATTCATAGGTGTACGAAGCTAAACGTGGGGAATTGAAACATCTTAGTACCCACAGGAAAATAAATCAAACGAGATTCCCCTAGTAGTGGCGAGCGAACGGGGAACAGCCTAAACCGGAGCGGTTTACTCCGCTCCGGGGTTGTAGGACGGCGATATCTTCATGTGCAAGATAGTGGAACGGTATTGGAAAAGCCGGCCATAGAGGGTGATAGCCCCGTACGCGAAATCTTTGTACATGAGGTAGCTGTATCCTGAGTAACGCGGGACACGTGAAATCCTGCGTGAATCCGGGGAGACCACTCTCCAAGGCTAAATACTCTTTGGTGACCGACAGTGAACAGTACCGCGAGGGAATGGTGAAAAGCACCCCGACGAGGGTAATGAAACAGTATCTGAAACCTTATGCCTACAAGCAGTCAGAGGGGCTTTGTGCCCTGATGGCCTACCTTTTGTAGAATGGCCCTGCGAGTTATCGTACGTAGCGAGGTTAAGCCGTACTAGCGGCGAAGCCGTAGTGAAAGCGAGCCTGAATAGGGCGATTAGTTGCGTGCGATAGACCCGAAGCCGCGTGATCTACATATGACCAGGATGAAGCTCGGGTAACACCGAGTGGAGGTCCGAACCGGTACAGGTTGAAAACTGTTCGGATGAGTTGTGTGTAGGGGTGAAAGGCTAATCAAACCCGGCTATAGCTGGCTCTCTTCGAAATGTATTTAGGTACAGCCTTACGTGTTTAATCTCGGGGGTAGAGCACTAAATGGACTAGGGTCCTTGACCGGATACCAAACCCAAATAAACTCCGAATACCGAGATTCCAAGCGTAGGAGTGAGCCTGTGCGGGATAAGCTGCACAGACAAGAGGGGAAGAACCCAGATCCTCAGATAAGGTCCCAAAATTCGTGCTAAGTGGTAAAGGATGTTTGATCGCTAAAACAGCCAGGAGGTTGGCTTAGAAGCAGCCACCCTTTAAAGAGTGCGTAACAGC
>JBBTBY010000121.1 GCA_038043445.1 Spirochaetota bacterium | reverse complement strand
AGCGGCAAAACGTTCGGCAGCCGTGGCATTCACTGGAATGACGATGCTCGCCGTGCGGTTTTCGTCAATAAGCGTGACGGGGAAAAGCGGCACCGTCAGGATCATGGCCGCTGCCAACCGGACGAACGTACGTATGGAGTGTGCTCGTTTCATATTCATTCTCCCCTACTTGATAATATACGCCCTCGTTCCGAGCGGCTCTATCGTATCAACGATCCTCCCTTCCTTCAAGACCGGTTTCCCTCTTCCGAACAGAGCCGACACTGCACCCTTCGCGCCCGCAGGCAGCGGAATGGAAACCGCCGCCTCTTTCTCGCTCACGTTCACCGCAAGCGCGTACGTCACGGCATCGACGACAGCGATCGCAAAGTCGACATCAGGATTTGACTTCACGTTCCATGTTGCATGACGCATCGCATCGGAAAGGAGCACCGGCGCAAGCGTGTTCATCTCGCTGTTCATCTGTTTCGTCTTTTCCCACAGATCGCTCTTTATGAGATTCCAGCCGGGGTCGTTCACTGAATAATAGAATATCCCGACAGCGCCGTGTATGAGCGATTGATAGATATAGTTCTCAAGATCGGCCGGTGTCGGCTTCACCCAGTTCGGCGGCATATCGAACGCCTGCACCACGCAGACAATGGGTTTCCCCGCGCGTTTTGCGCCGTCCACCCAATCACGCACCGCCGTTATCGGCTCCGGATTCTTTTTTTTCGGATACGGATCGACATACACCACATCCATACTTTCCTGCTGTTCCATGAAATGTTTTGAGGGCGGGAATATCACCGATGATGCAGGATGTACCCGAGTCCCTGCCTGCAGTATCGCGCGGAGTTCGACGAGGTCAGCGGGACCGACGCCCCAGACATCCGGTTCATCCATCGACCAGAATCCCAAAAGCGAAGGATGTTCCGCGAAGGCGGCGAGCTTGGCCCGCGTGTTCGAGAAATTCTCCCGCACCTTCATCCCGCCGTAGAGCGGCAGGCAATAATACAAACCGTTCGCCGTACAGCGATCGAGATGTGCCTTGAGCACTGATAATTCGTGAGTACCGCTGCCCTGCACCGCATTGAAACCGGCGGCGGCGAGCGTCGGATACTCTTTGTCATGGTTCACATGATAACCGCCGATGGGGAAGAACGGCTTGCCGTTGACGACATAATACCCCTGCTTTACCATCGATGGCCGCTCCACCACAATGGCCGTATCATTGGCAGCATGCGCTACCGCCCCCGATGCGTCCACCATGCGCGTCTTTATCTGATAGCGTGCCACTTTGTCCGACGAGAGGCGTATCGTCACCGGTATCGCTGCTTTGTCCACGGGAACGGCGGCGGGGGCCGCGACGGTCATCCCCGTATCCTCATCGATGACCTTGATCTCGATACTGCTGCCCTTGAACCGGGATACATCATCCGCATTGATCTGGAACAGAATGCGTGTCTTCAGTTCCGCGCCCGCATAGACAACGCGTGGATATACCTCAATATCGTACGGCACCGGCTCGGTAAAGCGGAAGTCCAGGTCATCGAATACGGCCTCACCGGAACCGAACATCCGCAAGAGGAGCATAGCCCGGGCGACATCGCGGGAGGCTCGCATCTTCACGCTCACCCGCTGCCAAACGCCGGCTGCGTTCATGGGCATTGAATACAAGCCGCCGGTCATATCACCTTTGTCATTGTACAGTTCAATTTTCAGCTTGGGGCTCTGTTCGCCGACGGCCATGCTTTTTACCCGTGCAGAAAAAACATATTCACGGTTTGCCGGGATATCGTTCACGGTGAATCCTGCAAAAGGGGATCTCTTTTTATAGTCGGGATTATCGATCACAAGACATGCGGAACCATCAATGCCGCCGCTCGCTGCGATCTTCCCCTCGGGCGGAAGTCTCCATCCATTGTTGCCCTGCTCAAAACCGGGGTTATCAAGAAGATTAGTATCCGGCATACGCGCCGCTGTCCGCCTGCGTGCGCCCTCGATATCCCCGCCTTCGGTAAGGCTCACATCATCGCTCCATGCCTGCCCTGAGAAATCCTCCATGCCCTGAAAATATATCTGCCCCGCGGCTGCATTCGTCCTGGTCTTCACGACAAGCGTATACTCGCCCCAGCCGGCATTGTTCCTTGTTTTCTGCCATGTGTAGGTAATGGTCTTTCCCGCTTCATCGATCTCGCGGAGCCCGCCCTGCATGACGCCGCCGCCGTCCGCCTTTGCCCAGAACGTGAGCGTATAGACGGTCGCAGGCTTGAGCGTGAACATCGATGATGTCACCACATTCCACTTGTCGCCGGGCTTGCCTTTCAGTACGAGAGAACGTTTTCCGCTGTGGGCGTCCTCCGCCCAGACATTTTCCCCGATGTTCCAGGCCGTCGGCTTTTCGATACCTTCCTCTGCACCGGGATTCAGTACAAGATTCTGTACACTGAACAGTGAAGATGCGGCCGCAAGCGCAGCGATGATGATCCGTTCCATGCTATCACTCCTCTATGAATTCTATCTGAAAACCACGTTCGGTACTATTGTCACGCCGCACGGCCCGTCAGAAAACAGATTCTCTGCGATGGCATCCGTCACGGCATCGATATCCTGGTCACCCGAAGATATAGGGAATGGATGATATTTCACCGCTTCGGTATTGTTAAAGCCCGCGACGAGCATATCCTTTCCCACGGCAATGCCGTTCTCAACGAGCCATTTCGCCCCGCCGAGCGCATAGATATCGGTGAAATAGAAAAGGGCCGCAGCATCGACCGCCTTCTCCATGAGCGAACGTGTCGTCGCATAGCCCGAAGCGAATCGGTCTTCCATGCCGTCCCGTGGTATTCTTGCAAGCGGGAACACATACCGCTCCCAGAGCTCGTCCTCGGGCATGTCGGGGAACACGCGCGTAAGTCCGGCGAACCGCGAATTCGGCGCATACGATTCACGATCATCGTCGATCAACAGCCTGAAGCGATCCCTGCCCTGTGCAATAAAATATCGGATGATCTTCTCAACACCGGCCGGTGTGTCGGAAATGATGTTGCGGTCGAGCGTTGCATTGTAGCCGAGGTAGTGCACGTCGTTCTCAATGAACACCTGCCTGAGCGCTGCACCATCTTCCGGTACACCGATGACGATGAACGCATCCGTACCGCGGTCGATCAAGTCACGTATACGCTCTGCCGGAACCCCGACAAGCGTTGTCACATAGGAGGAATATCCCAGACATTCAAGTTTTTCGATCAAAAGCAGCACGAGCGAGCGGATGTGCTCATCGGCACGATGTATCTCTTCGGTTATCACAATGGCGGCAGTATGCGTCTGTGCGCCATGTATCAGCTTATGACTGAATTTCGCCCGATAGTTCAATCGATGGGCTATCGCTTTCACGCGCTCTCGGGTAGCATCTGCAATGAACGTATTGGTCCTGCCGTTCAGAATGAGCGACACCGTCGGCACGGCTACGCCGGCTTCGCGGGCTATATCCTTAAGGCCGATAACTCGTTTTTTTGATATTTTGTTCATGTAAAGTAGTTTACATGTTAATAACTTTTGATCGATCTGTCAAGGTTTTTTGTGATATTTTTTGGGATATCACTATTCTCTTGGAATTACCTTGGAAAAATGATAATATAAAGAATAGAACAGCTCGATAATATGAACGGAGACATTATCGTATCCAATGGCGACAAATACTACCAGTATATACCTCGAAGAGACGCTCAAGAAGGCCATCGATGCCGAGGTGCAGAAAAAAAGCCAGCCTCTTGAGTCGGCGAAAAAACGGCGCACGCAATTCCAGCGCGAAGCGAGCGCCTATGAGTCCGTACGCGAAAAGCTCACCGTTCTCAACACTGCATCGAAAGAGCTATTCGGGTTCCGCTCGCCGTTCAAGACGCTCAAAGGTGTGGGCGAAGGCGTGGGTGAATTCTTCGACATTACTGCTGCGCGCGATGCCGAACGGACACCGCATACCGTTGAGGTGAAAAGCGTAGCAAAGAACCATAAATTCGCATCGCGTCCGGTGAGCAAGAGCGAGCAGATACCCGCCGGGCAATTCACCGTCCGTGTCGGCGGACAGGAACGCACCATCACGTTCAAGGGCGGAAGCCCTACGGCATTTGCCAAGGTGCTTGGAAAAGAGCTCGGCGATGAGTTGAAGCTCACGCTCGTGCAGAAAGACCGCGATAATCAGGTCATCGTATTCGATGTCATTAAGACCGGGATAAAGAACCGCTTTCAGGTGATCAAGGACGACAGCGGCGTGCTCAAATGGCTCGATCTCTTCGGTGAGCGGCGCAATCTCTATCTCGACTACACGTTCGCGAAGTCGCGAGAGAACGAGCTTACGGTGGAGAACGACGCGGAACTGAAATTCCAGATACGCGATGATGTTCTCACCCTCAAGCCGAAGAATAAGGTGTCCGTCGCGCTCACACGTGAAGCGGACGTGAAGCCGGGGCTTGTCATCGATCTTCTCATACGCGCCGTGCATACGCCGAAAAAGACGGCGAAAACGGACGGCGCAACGAACACGGGCGATGGAGCGGATACTATGACATCGGTACTGTCGAGCGATTCGCTTGCATTCGACAAACTGGCAGGCGTCACCTTCGGCGAGATAGTCATCGATGCGGAAACGGTGGTGCCCTTCGGCGACTGGGCGAAACCCAAGGTCGCCGCCGCGACGAACACGAATGCCGCGCCTGCTACGAATATGACCGCTGTCGTTACGAATGCCGCTCCCGAAAGCGGCGCGTTCAACGGCGCCATACTCGGCGTCGGCTACGTCGATGCGAGCGGAACGCCGAAAGAGAAATATTTCAGCATCACCAATGTGTCGGGTAATTTCCAGAAGTACTCCGTCGCCGTCGATACGCTCTTCGCGGAGGGGGATATCATACGCCGTGTAATATTCGCCAATCCGAACGACGAACACGAGGTGTCGTACCGGAAGGTGGTCGTCGAGAACCCGAAGACGGCCGAGACGATATCGAAATACCCGGTGCAGGACCCCGAGAACGCGAAGATAGTGTTCGACGGCGTGCAGATAGAGAAGGACAATAATGATATGAAGGATGTCGGCGGCGGTGTGACCGTCCATCCGAAGAAAAGAACGGACGGGGCGAAGACGTTCACGCTCGAGCCGGATAAAGAGGTCATCGTCGGGCGCATCG
>JBBTBY010000120.1 GCA_038043445.1 Spirochaetota bacterium | reverse complement strand
ATGATGATACGTATCCGGGAGCGGCATTGAACACTACCGGGAATAATACCGACGTAATACGACAGAATGTCGAGCAGTATCGCCGCGGACGTCGGCGTGCGCATGTATGTGCATCCATCGGCGTGTTCTTTCTCGTGTTTTCTTTTTCAGTGCCGATATTATTCGTGTTCGATCGCATCGTTCGCATCAGTATCTATCATCCGACAGCGCTCTTGACAGCGGCAGTGATTTCGTTCATAGCGGCGGTCGTCTATATCGTCGGGCATATTTCGCGCTTCGGCGGTTTTGATGCCGCTGTGCGCGAGCTCGATGACCGCTATCGCATGGGCTTTGCGCTCCGATCATATTTCGAATTCGAAGCGTTGCCCTCCGAAACGGAGCAGCGTTTCATCGATGGGTTTGCCGAGCGTTTGAAGGGTGCGCAATTCTCGCCGCTCAGGTTCCGTCTGGAAGCCCGGCGTATCATACGCTATGCGCTCATCTCCTGGGGCGTCATCGCGGTCCTGGCCGTCGTGTTGCTGCCGCTTACCGTGCGTACGCTGTCGCGCTTCTGGTTGTCGATGCCGTTCGTGGTAACATCGCCGGTTGCCGTCATGGTCGATTGCCCCATCGCGGTGGTGCGCGGGGGCGAGGCGAGTATTCACGTGACCGCGGATGCGGAAGAGGTCATGGTAGTATCGACCAGGCGTTACCGATGCTCCGCTGTTTCGAACGGATGGGAATATCGCATGCGGCTTGCCGATGACCTCACGTTCTCCGTGCATGCATATAAAGGATCGGCCGTCATGCGTACCGCGGCGCGTACGATACGCGCTGTGGAACTGCCTGCGGTAAGGGCATTACGTGTTGTCACAACGTCACACGGGGTGAGAAGCATCGTTTCCGATGACGGTAATGTTGAGGCGGTACGCGGCTCCTCGATATCCGTCGATGCCGAGGCGAACAATCCCCTTTCAAACGCGATAGTATCGGTCATCGTGCGCGACCGGACGAATTATCTACGCGCGTATGTGCGCGAGAACAGGCTTTCTTTCAGCATGCGGCTTTCGCAGGAAGGGGAGTGGTTCATTACGCTCATCGACAGATACGGGTTCACCAATATTGCCACGCCGCTCTATCGGCTGTCGCTCGCTGCCGATGCGCCGCCGTTCGTTGAGATGCGTGAGCCCCGGTCCGACATTACCGTCGAGGTTCAGACGCCGCTTTCTGTCGTGTATCGTGCGTCCGACGACCACGGCATTCTATCGCTCTCGCTCCATGCCGATCTTTATGACGGTGGCGGCATGCGCATGTCAAATCGATCCATTGTGGCATCGATAATATCGAATACCGGCGAGAAAAGCGTCATGGGTTCGTGCCGATTCGATTATCGTTCACTCAAGCCCAACCCCGGGTATAAGATCGCCTATTATCTTTCGGCTAAGGACAGCGCGGGTCAGGGTGGCGTGTCGGAAACAAGACGCATCATATTCCCGTCCATGGCGGAGCTGTTCCTGGCAATGAACAAAAAACGCACCGATGCGGAGACGTCGCTTTCATCGCTCGCTACAGATGCCGAAGAGCTGAAGAAGAGCACGGAAGCGATGGAGCGCGAGGCGAAGCGAGACCGGGCGCTCGGGACCAAGAGTGATGCCCCCGATGAGCGGAAGGCCGAGGCGCTTTCCCATGATGTGAAGGAAATGCGCAAGAAGCTCGATGCGATCGCGGCGAACGTTGAGAAAAGTGCGCGTGAGGCCGAGGTGAACAAGCTCCTTTCCGCCGAAGTCATCGATAAGCTTAAGGATATACGCGCCTCACTTTCCGAGCTGAGCAGGGAAACACTGGCCGAACTCGACAGGAATTTCAACGAGCTCATGAAAGCGGCAAACCCTGCGGATCGGGAGAAGTCGTCGTCCGCAGTGCGCATGAGCGCCGCTCAATTCGAGAAAAAACTTGATAATCTCCTTGCCATGCTCTCCGAGCTCAAGGATCGCGAGCGGTTGTCCTTCCTTTCCCGGGAGGCGCGCGACCTGGCTTCCCGCGAGAAAGCGCTTGCCGCAGAGCTTCGATCGGGCATGGACTATAACGCCGAGCGCATGCGTCAGGAAGAGATCATCGGTGACCGTGCAAAAGCGCTGTCATCGATGATACGGGAGAACAACGCGGGACTTTCCAGGGAGCGTTCTGCGAAAGCGAAAGAAGCGCTTTCGCGTTCCGGTCTTGCGGGGATGGACAAGCTCGGTACACCGGCCGATGCGAAAGAGGCGAAGGCGCGTGCAATGGATGCCGGCAGATCGCTCGATGCCCTTGCGTCGTCGCTTGAGTCGATGCTTTCGGAGATGATGGAAGATGCCGCATCGCGCATTCGTGCTGTCATCGATGGGGCGCTGTTCAGCATGCACCGCATCAATGAGCGCATCGCCGTGCACAAGGACTGGATCGATGAAGCGGCACAGAGCGCACGGTTGAACCGCATACCGCCGGAATCGCGCACGATAGCGAAAGAGCTTGCGCATTATCGCGGCGTGCTCTCACGCATGAAGAACGATGTGGTGCGTGAGCTGTCACGTTCAGTGCGCGGAATAGAGCACCTCGCCGGTCTTTTCGATGAGGTCATTGCCGGTTTCGATGAGTACTCACGCGCGGTGGACAATCGCTTTGACCCGTATCAGCTGAAGCGATCGCTCGATACGCTTGCCGGAAAACAGTATGCGCTCACCTATCGGCTCATACGGCTCAGGGATTCTGCGGATGCGCAGTCGTCAGGGGAAGGGGAGGGCATGTCATCCATGTCCGAGCGGCAGCGTTCGGTCAATGAGCGGACGAGATCGCTTTTCGGGAAATCCGGCATGGAACGCGATATGTCCGGCATGGGGGACTATCTCTCCGAGCTCGCCGAAGAGCAGCGGCTCATCCGGGAGGCCATGAAGTCATTATCGAAAAAGCCGGGAGGTAGTACTTCAGGCGATGCACAGGGTGATGGACAAGGTGATGCACAGGGTGCCGGCAAACAAGGCGGAAATGCACAGGGTGCTGGCAAAGGCGGGGAAGAGAAGGCCTTTGGTTCGAAGGGGAAGGGGCTTGGCGAGCTCTCGGGCATGGCGGAGGAAATGGGAAAGATCGAACAGGAGATGAAGTCTCTGTCTGGAAAATTCGATGCGAAGGCATACGATGAAATGCTCAAGCGCCAGTCGAAGCTCCTTGAGCGAATGCTCTCATATGAGAAGGGATTGAAACGCTCCAATGAAGAGGACAGACAGTTCGAGGCGTCAAGTGCTGCCGAGCAGTATGCCGGCACGGAAAATGATATCAGTTCCAAAGAGCGCATGGAGCGCATAAAGCGCATCGAAGAAGCACTCAGATCAAAAAAGTATCCCGAGGATTATCGCCGTGAGATCGAGGGCTACCTCGAATACCTTCGCCGGATGCGATGAGGCGTATCTGCCGAATGCAGCGCGGGTTATACTGATGCCGTGATCTCGATGGGTGTTGAGAACGCGATGCCCGCACGATACACGTTCATGCGATCACCTTCCGTCGTGCGCCAGCACACGGTCGATCGAAGGTCGTAGTATTGCCTATTGTTGAGCCTAAACGCGAGCTCGATATTGTCCCCGACTGCGAGCGGTATCGAAGAGGTCAGTTGTACGCCGGAAAGCGAGATATTGATAACCTTGCCGGAGAATGGTATTGCCGGCAGGAGCGTATGCTTTATCGTAATAGGGAACTGCAGTTCGGTCCGGACATGCTTCCTTTTTTCCATGGTTCGCGTACCTTCGGCTCATCAATTTCGGGCTGCATTTCAATATGGTACATTTCCGTGGTTTTGTCAATGCCGGCTGCATTCTGCCGCACAGGCGAAAAAAAACGGACAAGCGCCGTTGCGAGGGTGGCACCCGTCCGTCTCATAGGAGGTATGTTCCCACGATGATCAATGATCACGCGGGAAATACGGCGATGATCCCTGTGGGGTTGGACCATCATCGTACATTAAAATTGTAGTATATCATGCTGCATTTGACAATAATACGAACGGATTATTGTTTTTTTCGCCGTTTTTGCCGTATTTCCCGAGGTATACGCTGTTGCGCATTGCCTCGTTCGATATATACTGGTCGTTACCATCCCCCATAGTCATTTGAAAGCATGATTATGTCAGTCCATCATGCCGTTATTCGTCGCCCAGGGCATGGTGCCGTACTGTCCCATAGATCGAACGTTTGGATCAAGGAGAACGCGAATGACAGGAACCATCCGTACCATTGCTTTCATCGGGAATTATCTGCCGCGGCAATGCGGCATCGCCACATTCACCACCGATATCTGCGAATCGGTGGCATCCGCACACCCTGAACTGTCGTGTTTCGCCGTTCCGGTCAATGATATTCCGGAGGGATATGCCTATCCTTCACGCGTCCGTTTCGAGATACGGGAGAACGATCTCAGCTCATATCGCCGTGCGGCGGATTTCCTCAACATAAACAATCCCGATGTGGTGAGCCTCCAGCACGAATACGGGATATTCGGCGGCGATGACGGGATATATATCCTGTCGCTCCTCAGACGGCTCCGTATGCCCATTATCACGACGCTCCATACGGTACTGAAGGATCCCACGGCGCGGCAACGGCGCATCCTTCTTGAGATAGCGGAGCGCTCGAGCTTTCTTGTCGTCATGGCGAAGAAGGCCGTCGATTTTCTCACGTCGATATACGGCATCCCGCCGGCGAAGATACGCCTCATTCAGCACGGCATTCCCGATATGCCGTTCATCGATCCGAATTTCTACAAGGACCAGTTCGGCGTGGCGGGGAAGACCGTGCTCCTTACCTTCGGGCTCCTGTCGCCGAACAAGGGCATTGAACAGGTGATACGCGCTATCCCGGACATCGTTCGCGTGAACCCGAACCTTGTGTACATCGTTCTCGGCGCGACGCATCCGAGCCTGCTCCGTCATGAAGGCGAAGCGTATCGGCTGACGCTGCAGCGGCTTATCGCCGAGTTGAAGATAGAAAAACACGTGCTCTTCCGTAATCGTTTCGTGAGCGCTGAAGAGCTCAAGGAATTCCTTGTCATGGCGGATGTGTATATCACGCCGTATCTCGGTGAGGCGCAGATAACATCGGGCACGCTCGCGTACTCCTTCGGCATCGGCAATGCGGTCATCTCCACGCCATACTGGCATGCCGAGGAATTGCTCGCCGACGGCCGCGGCATACTTATCCCGTTCAATTCACCGTCCGCCATCTCGGAGGCGGTCAACCGCCTTGTCGGCAATGACGCCGAACGCAATATGATGAGAAAGAACGCCTACCTCGCCGGACGCGACATGATATGGCCGCGCGTGGCGCATCGCTATGTCGAGACATTCGAGGAAGCGCGGATGACGCGCCAGAGCACGGCGTCATGCATCGAGGTCTTCTCCGAAGAGGAACAGCACGAACTCCCCGAGCAGAAGCTCGATCATATCAAGCGGCTCACCGACAGAACGGGCATCATACAGCATGCGAAGTACACGGTGCCGAATTTTTCCGAGGGGTACTGCACCGATGATAATGCACGTGCGCTCGTGCTCATGGTCATGTTGGCTTCTCAATCCGAGGAGACGATCCCCGATGTCGATATCCTCGCCGGGACGTATCTTGCGGCGCTTCAGTACGCGTTCGATGACGGCACGAAACGCTTCCGGAACTTTCTGCGCTTCGACAGGACATGGGTGAAGGAAGCGGGCTCCGAGGACAGCCACGGGCGCGCTCTCTGGGCGCTCGGTACGTGTCTCGGCAGATCGAAGAACGTGGGATTTCAGGGCGCGGCCGGCGTACTTTTCGAACAGGGGCTCGCGACCGTGCGTGATTTTTCATCGCCGCGGGCGTGGGCGTTCGCGATACTCGGTATCCATGAGTATCTCAGGCGCTTTTCCGGCGACAGGTTCGTCAATCAGATACGCGAGCAATTGTCAGAGCGTCTCTACGCGCTCTATCGTCTCCATGCCACGCCCGATTGGCCGTGGTTCGAGGATGAGCTCACCTATGTGAACGCAAAGCTTTCGCATGCGCTGATCCTGAGCGGACGCTGGCTTTCCAACAATGAAATGCTGAAAGCCGGTCTCGGATCGCTCTCGTGGCTTATCGGAGAACAGACGGCGCCGTCCGGGCATTTCAGACCGATAGGGGCCAATGAGCCCTACCGCAGGGGTATGCCGCGTCCGCTGTACGATCAGCAGCCGATAGAGGCGAAGGCGACGATATCCGCATGTATGGAGGCGTTCCGTGTCACCGGCGAGAAGCAGTGGCATAGGGAAGCGGAGCGTGCGTTCCGATGGTTCCTCGGGGGGAATGACCTTTCGCTCTCGATCTATGATGCCGCCACCGGCGGCTGCCGCGATGGACTGCACGTGGACAGGCTTAATCAGAACGAGGGTGCGGAATCGACGCTTGCGTTCCACCTTGCACTTGCCGAGATGAGCGAGATAGAGAAATCCCTTGCGCTGAAAGAACCGCTTGCCGAGTAGGAGCCATATGAAACGCGCGATCAAGGTCACCCGAATAGTATCGCCGATGCTCGTCCCGGATAGTGCGCGCATCGTCATACGCCCGTTCATGCCGCCGAATGAAGAACGCATCCGGCGGGTGATCGCACACGTGCGGTCGCTCGATACCCGCGAGGTCCACGAGGAAATCTCTCGATTGACCGCGGAATTCGGAACGTATAACCGGCGCTTACCGGCCATGTTCGACCGGCATTTCTCGCTCGTGGAGCCGTATGCCGGCGACGGGATTTCGACCGAATGCAGCCGGCTCATCGGCGCGTATTTCACCTGCGAGTATTCGTTCGAATCCGCGGCGTTGTTCAACCCGTCTGTCGTCATACATCCCGATCAGAGCGGCGTCCGCGAGGGTGCGCTGCGCTATATCATGAGCGCGCGTTCGGTCGGGGAAGGACATGTGTCATCGATATCGTTCCGCACCGGCATGCTTAACAGTAACGGCACGGTCACGGTGGAGGCGGTATCGCGTGCGGTCGCCCGGGCGGAGCTCGTGAAGAACGCCCGGTACGAGAAAAAAGCGTTCGTCGATAAATTACGCGAGATGGGGTTCTGGAATAATTTCATGCGGGAGGCCATACTCCCGCTGCACGACCATTTCACGCTCGATGAACTTTCCGCAACGGTCGCGCACACCGAGCGCTCGCGTGATACGCAGGCCGACATGCTTACCGCCGAGAAGATGATATGGCTCGCCCGTTCGAATTATGAGATACAATTCGACGAGCATACCGATATATCGGAGCGGCTGATATTCCCCTCATCACCCACGGAGCAGAACGGCATCGAGGATGCGCGCTTCGTGCGTTTCACCGATGATGACGGTTCGATCGTATACTATGCGACCTATACGGCGTACGACGGAAAGATAATACTTCCGCAGATAATCGAGACAAGGGATTTTCGGCATTTCAAGATGATAACGCTCAATGGGAAAGTGGTGGAGAACAAGGGGATGGCGCTCTTTCCGCGGAAGATCAGCGGACGCTATGCCATGCTCTCGCGGCAGGATAATGAGAACATCTATATCATGTTCTCGGACCATCTGCATTTCTGGCACGAGGCGACGCTCATTGCGCGGCCGGCGGCACCCTGGGAATTCATACAGATCGGCAATTGCGGCTCTCCGATCGAGACCGATGCGGGGTGGCTCGTGCTCACGCATGGCGTCGGAACGCTCAGGAAATATTCCATCGGCGCCATGCTCCTCGATAAGGACGATCCGACGCGCGTCATCGGTCGTCTGGATGAACCGCTCATATCCCCGGAGGGCAATGAGCGCATCGGGTATGTCCCCAATGTCGTGTACACCTGCGGCTCCATCGTACATGCAGGGCGGCTTATCATACCGTACGGCATCGCCGATAAGGCGATAGGGTTCGCGAGCGTATCGCTCAATGATCTGCTCGGGCAGCTGAAATAGAACGCTTACTTGACGACGGCGAACATGCCGCGCTTCTGCTCAACGGTGCCGCTTTCCGAACGAAGCGTTATGAGATAGACATAGACGCCGGCAGGCAATCTGCCGCGCGCCGCCCATTCGACATTATTGTCGCCCGGTATCGCGATGCCCGTATGGCGGTGCATAAGGCGTCCGCCGGTGCTGAAAATATCGAAGGTAAGCGTTCTGGTTCCCGCGAAATTGCAGCGAAAGGTGAGCGAAAGACGCTCGTCCACCGCTACATAGGTCCTTCGTATCGCAGCAGTATCGATGGGGTGTCCTGTCGGTACGGTGAACATGAACGCATTGGTGACGATGACCGGATGCGTGTCGTTCTGATTGCTGATGAGAAGCGAATAGTTGCCATACGGGACGGTCAGATCGAGGACGATGCGCCGTACCGCGGAGAAGGGGGCATCCTCATATTCAAGTACGGGAATATTCGCGCAGAAACCGCTCGCCATATCGTAGGCAGCGATGCGGCTGACGATGGGGTCATAGAAATTGCTGATGAGGAGCGTCATCGTGCCGCCGCTTATCGTCTTTGATATGAGACAGGGCTGTCGAAAGAACGTTTCAGCGGTCGCATCGCAGGTGAACACGAAGGATACATTGGTGAGCACCGGTGTAACCCCCTGTATGGAAGAGGAGATCGATGCCCGGTACTGGTAAAAAGGCGCATTCGTTACGATAAGTCCGAGATTCGTCGCCTTGATCAGATTTTCAACCGACGACGTATTCGTGAAGCCGTTCGTGAGGCACAGCGTCTGGTCATAGGCGTT
>JBBTBY010000119.1 GCA_038043445.1 Spirochaetota bacterium | reverse complement strand
GCCGGTCCGCGTCCGAGTAATCGGCAGCTGGCCGAACATAAAGTAAACGATAAGCAGTCCGATGTTCGCAAAAAGTGAATCACGAGTCTGCAATATCAATTCCTGAGCAGCGATGACCGCGGCACAAAGGATCATGATCACAGCTGTCTGCCATGGCCGCCCCTGATCGTCGCTGTATTTGCTGTTGAGCAGATCGATGTGGTCTCTCAAGTCGTTCAGCCGTGATTCCCATGACTGTCCTTTGGATGGTATCGGGATCAAGAGCCAGGCGTTCATGAAGTTGACCGAAAGATATACGAGCGTCATGCCCGCCGTGACAAGCTCGATGATGTCAAGGGTAGCGATGTTGTCCTCGACGATAATGCGGAAGAAATTCCCGCATGGGAACTGCATGGCGATAATACCGCCTGCCATAAGGAGATACCAAGCGTAAAATACTACCTTAAGCCAACGTGGCGGCGTGCGGGGGATGAATGCATTAAGCAGCACAGCGCACGTCATGATGGCGGTCGGTATTGCACAAGTTAAGAAGAATGGCGAGAGGCTGGGGTAGGAGTGTGCGGTGTCGAGCAGGCGATACACGAAGATGATGCTGATGATGAGAATAACGCGTTCGTCTATGCGCGGCAGGATGTGTTTATTGAAAACAACAGCGAAAAGGAGCGTGAACAGGAAAAGAAACAGCATGATATGGTTGAACAGGATATAGGTGTGTTCCCCTTTTGCGGGAATGAAGGCGACGGCTGCCGCGATGATTATACCGGCGCCAGGCCCGAGATCACCATTGAAGAGCGCTTTACGGGCCATGAAAAAGCATTGGACGAATATTCCGGCAGCGAACATCGCAATAGAGAAGTACTTTATATCCATAGATCGAGTGTAGCAGATGAAAGTGCGCTGTCAATGGGTCTTTCCCGTTTTGTTGAGCGTACATACGAGCGGAGGTAGGGACATTTGCTTGACGACTGATATTACAAGTAGTATACTGACACCATCGGTACAAGGTATGGTCATGTTTTTCCGACGTTCAATAATTACGGCATCTTTGGCCGCCGTAGCGCTTTCCGCAGGGGTTTATAAACCTACCGGCTGTTACGCCTCCGCGCCCGGCAGCGAAACAATGTACGTACATCCTGAACTTCGCGGCGTGCTCATACGCGGGCATTGGAAGCAGATAGAGCCCTCGCCCGGTGTGTTCGATCTCTCGCGCATCGACTCGCAGCTCTCAGCCGTTAAGCGGCATGGGAAACGCTGGTCGCTCGCGATCTCTGCCGGCGGGGCAGGCCAGCCGGATTGGCTCGTCGATACGCTCGGTATACCATCGGTGAAATTCCGATTCCGCGGACAGACGGAATATCGCCTTGCCGCGTTCTGGCATGAGAAGACGTTTGAGCGGCTCGCCATTCTTGCCGATGAGCTCGGGAAGCGATATGCAGGGGATGCATCGCTTGTACTCGTGTATGTGCCGCAGATGACGGTGAACGGCATCGAAGGCCATCTGCAGGGTGTGGACATGAACGAGATGCGGCGCATCGGATATTCCGACGATGCGTGGGTGTCGGCTTCGCTCGGAGCGACGCGCGCGTACGCGAAAGCATTCCCCGAAAAAGCCCTCGCGTTCGAGGTGCATGAGATAGACCGTTCCGCCGAGGTCCCGATACGCATCATGAATACTATTGCGGACGATGCCTCGCTCGGCGGACGTGTCGGCATTGCGGTGTGGTGGCTTTCCGGCAATGAGCAGTATCAATCCTCACTGCTTGCGGCGCTTCGCGTATTCAAGGGCGATATATACTGCCAGATGATCGGACGTTCGGATCAGACCGAGCGGTATCCCGCAAACGGATATGCCGGCGCGTGGAAGCATGCCAAGGCATTGAAGGCGCGCTATGTGGAGCCGTGGGAATGGGATTTCGAGTCGGGTAAACGCGGCGCGAACGGGAAATGGGATGCGGAACTCAAGGCGTTCAACGAGTTCGCTGACGCGATTAACCTGAAATGAAAAGAGCGTTCGCTATTATCGGCGCCAGCATGTCAATGGCGCTCCATCCTGTCGAGATCATTATCGGAGAACCGGTTACCGAGCGTGTGCATGAACCGTTCAGTGTCGATTTCGATGCAGACGGCGTTCTCTACGGCGTTGAGTTCACGAAAGCCAATCGCGTATTTATGCTCGCGGGCGGGAAGCTGTCGTTCATTGCCGGCCGGCTCCGGATGAGTTCGGCGAAGACCCCCGATGAGGATGCTTTGGACGGAGAAGCATCGAATGCGCTTTTCAACGGCATGCACGACATCGCTATCGCCGGACGCATCGTCTATATTGCCGATACGTTCAACAATAGGATACGCACGCTCGATCTTGCATCGAAAACGGTGCGTACGCTTACCGGCGGTTCGAGGGCGGGATACGCCGGCGACGGAAATTCCGCGGAGAACGCGTTGTTCAATCAGCCGATATGCGCGGTGCTCTCGCCGGACAGGAGTATGCTCGCGGTAGCGGATATCGGCAACGGCCGCGCACGCATCATCGATACGGCATCGCGCATTATACGGACGGCGGCGGGCACCGGCAGGAAAGGCACCGTCATCGAGGGTACGAATGCGGTCGATTCGCCGATGAGCGGCGTACGCGCGCTTGCGCTTGCAGCCGACGGTACGCTCTATATCGCGCTTCGGGAAGGGAATTCACTTGTTGCGGTCAGGGACGGCATCGTGTCCGTTGCGGTGAATGTATCGGGAAAGGCCGGTTACTCGGGGGACGGCGGTCCTGGGCGCGACGCCATGCTCAAAGGTCCAAAATATCTCGCCATGGATCCGAAGGGACGCGTGCTTATCGCCGATACCGAAAATCACGCCATCCGCCGATACGATCCCTCAAGCGGCGTCATCGATCGTATCGCCGGCACACCGACGAAGTACGGGAATACGATCGGAACGACGTTGCTTGATACGAAGCTCAAACGTCCGCACGGCGTTCGCATCGGTCCCGATAATTTGATCTATGTCGTGGACACTGAGAATGACAGGATACTGCGTGCCCGATATGAATGACATGACGTGCGGCTCCAGTGGGGAACATCGATGACGGTCAGCGCCGACAGACGATACGTTTTCATTCCGATGGACGTCCGTCCGTCGCTTACGTTCGCGAATACGGGCGTGTTCTTCCCCGAATCGAATTCGAAATTCCTTCTGCCCGATCGCTGGGCGCTGCATCTGTACCGGTACGACGCCGAGTTTATGCTGGACGAGACATCGTTCTTGATAGCGCCCGGAACGATAAGCATCACACCGCCGGGCGTTCGATCGACGTACCGGTTCCGCGGGCGTTCCGAGCACTACTGTTTTCACTTTCAATTCAGCGGAGACACGTCGCGGACGATGAAAATTCCTGCTGTCATCGACGTCCGCGGAGCGATGGCCGCATACGTCGATATCTTTCAGGAAAGCATACGGCTGTTCTCTATCAATCCCCTGCACGCAGAAATAAAAGCGTGGGATCTTCTTCTCACGCTCTCCGATACGAAAGCCGCCGAGCGATTTCATGCCGTATATCGGCGGGCGGTAGCGTATATAGAATCGCATCTGCATGAAGATACCGGCATCGCATCGATAGCCGCGAAAGCGGACGTATCCGTATCGCATCTTACGCGGCTGTTTAAACGGTATGCACAGATGACACCCGCCGCCTACATTCGCGCGCGCCGCATGTCGATTTCACGCTATTTGCTTGAAAAGACCGACCTCTCGGTAAAAGAAGTCGCTTTTCGCGTGGGCATACGCGATCTGCAGGTGTTCAACAAGATCACGCGCAGGTTCTTCGGCCATTCGCCGCGCAATCTTCGATAAGACAACTACGCCGCTTCGCGCGCAACGTCGATGAGCGCTTCGATATTCGCACGGGGGACGTCCTCCTGCAATTCCTGCGCCGGCGAAAAGACATAACCGCCATTCGATCCCAGAATGGATTTCACCAGACGCGATTCGCGCCGAACGTCGTCGGGCGTCCCGTAGGGGAGCGTGCGCTGCGTGCTTACGCCGCCCCAGAAGGTGATGCGCTGACCGAATTCGCGTTTGAGCGCTTCGATATCCATGCATTCCGGCTGCACTGGGTTAAGCACATCCACGCCCATTTCGATGAGCGAGGGGATTATCTTCAGAATGTTGCCGCAGGAATGTATCCAGACGTCTTTCCCGTACGAATGGATGAGATCGTATTCGCGTTTTTCACCCGGCGCGATGAGATCGTGCCATGTGTCCGGCGACATGAGAAGGTCCTGCTGTGAGCCCCAGTCGCTGCCGAGAAGCACGCCGTCGATCTCCCTTACCGCGAGTATGTTCTCGAGCATGATGAGGTTCCGATCGATTATCTTCGTGAGTAATCGCCGCGCGAACGGCAGATCGCATCCCATGTCGGCGAGAAAGTTCTCGATGCCTCGCAGGGAATTCGCCTTTTCAAAATGACTTCCATAGATAATGGCGAGCGCATATTTTCCGTCGTCGTGCGCACGATTCACCGCTTCCGTGAACGCGGTATAACTACCGCTGCCGATGACCGGCGGTTCTCCGCGCGGGGCCTCCATGGCGCGCCAATCAGCCTGCGCGTTATGCCACTGCCACCAGGGCGGCGCGATCTTGATGACGTCGTTGCCGAAGTAATCGTCCTGCGAACGGCAGGAGGTAATTCCGAGTTTCTGCCACGCGCTTCCCACCATGGTGATGCAATAGGGCAGCCGATCCGTCGATTCGTGGCGAATGGTCCGTTGTACGCGTTCACACGATGTCATGTATCGCTCCGTTATACGTATGCAGAAAGAATATCTATACGGGGCGTCGTCGGCAATTGTTTAAAATGTTCTTTAGTGGTTTATTTCGCTCATCGTAAATTCACGCACCGTTCGTTTCGCGGTACCGGCGCGGCGAGACCCCGAGCGAGCGGCGGAAACAGCGGGCGAAATAATTGCTGTCCGAGAATCCATTATCGTACGCGATGTCGGTTATGCTGCTCTCCGTCGAGATCAGATCGCGTGCCGCGGAGAGAACGCGAAGCCGGATACAATAATCGATGGGACTGACGCCGTAGTATTCCGAAAAAAGACGGTTCACATGGCGTTCCGTCACGCCGGCCAGTTGCGAAAGCTCACGCATCGTGATCCGTTCCCGAAAATGCGATTCGATATGGCTCGCTGCAATCGCGACGGCGGTGATACCGCCCGTTTTTATCGCCGCTCCGGGAACATACAAGCGGGACAGGGTCGTCACAAGTTCAATGAACAACCCGGTAACGAGCGCCTCATATCCGCTTCGTTTCGCGTTGTATTCATCCGCGATCCGTTCGATGATGCGGTCGGTTTCCGAACGTCCGGCGGCGGAAAGGATTAATGCCGGCGCTTCACCGTTCGCCGCGGGGCCGATACGAAAGAGCGCCTGATATCCCGCGAGTCTTCGAAGCGAGTCGTCTACGGGGGAAAGAATATCCGGAGCGTATTCGATGTTCCAAAGGTCAAGCGCCTTCGGCGAGAAGAAACCGTGCGAGCGGTTTCCCGTGAAAACATAGATGTCGCCCGCCTTGACGAAGTAATCGCGCCCGTCGACCCGATGCGTAGCCGTACCGCCGGTAATGACGACAAGCTCATGGAACGAGTGAATGTGTTCTTCGAAATCGACCGTAAGCCGCGCCCGCTGGATCAAAAAATGGAAATGCGGCGGGACGGCGCCGGTGAAGGTATATCGTTTCCGTATCGACGATCCTGCCATGTCCGTATCGTGCTATAGAACGTCCGAAATGTCAAGGCATAGTCGCCGCATTGTGCGCATCATATGGATAATGACATCGCCGGAGGGCCACATGGATACAAAAGTGCGCCGGAACATCGAATTCCTGACGAGCATCTATGAGAAAAGGCCGTTCACACGGCATGGATTCTACGCCAAGCCGCCTGAGGCAGGCATTATCGATTTCCCCGACGGAGACTACACGCTTTCGAACAAACCGGTATCCGCGTGGGTGCCGATATTCGTCGAGAACTACCGGCGGGAAATGGAGATGCTTGAGACTGTCGGCGGAGACATCGTTCCGTTCGCGCGTGCGAACACCGCGACACATATCTATGCCGCTGCGTTCGGCGCACCCGTGCATGCGTACGAAGGGATGAACACCAATCCCGCAGCGATGCCGTTCATCATGAACGCCGATGAGGCCGATACGCTGGAAGTACCCAATATCTGGAAAACACCGGTGCTCTATCGTATATTCGAGATGAACTATGCGCTTCAGAAAGAACTCGGCAAGGATATCTATCTCGGACCGCCGGACATGCAGAGCGGTTTCGATGTCATGTCGCAGCTGTGGGATAAGACCGATCTTTTCTGCTCCATGCTTCTCCCCGATAAGAAAGAAGCGGTGCATCGCCTCAACGCAAAATGCGCGCGATTGTTCAAAACATTCGTCACTGAATTGAGGAAAGAATTTCCCATGATGCAGGTGTGCCACTGCCCCGGCGTGTGGACGCCGCCCGCGATGGGGCCATGGCTATCCAATGATGAGTGCGGTGAATTCGGGCCCGAGCAATTCGAGGAATTCTGTCTCCCTGAGCTTATCGATCTTTCACGGACGTTCGGCGGGCTCGGCATGCATTGCTGCGCAAAGGCGGAGCATCAATTCGAGCTGTTCAAGAAGATACCGGGTTTCTACGGCTTTAACCGTGTGGCGAGCAAGAATACGAAGGGATATAAGATGATGCTCGATCATTTTAACGATGAGCACTCGCCAGTGCTGGTGTTTGGCTGGATGGATGATGCCACGGCCGAGTGGTTCATCAGGAACGCCCCCGCAGGTGTCCGCTGCATATTTTCATACACGGCACCGACAAGGGAACAGGGGAGCACATGGCTTGAGCGCATGCATACTGCAACGGAAGCTTCGGAAAAAGAACGCGTGACGGCATAGCCTGACGGGTGTTCATGCGGTGATGCCCTCTGGCGAAATCATCGGGGGCAGAGTATACTCCCCGCATGGCACTCCGATCGATCGAACGGCTGTCGCATGAGATAGCAAAGCTCCCCGGCATCGGCGAGAAGACGGCGTTCCGTCTCGCGATGCATCTATTCTATGCGGCCGATGCTGACCGGGGATCGTTCGCCGACGCGCTTATGAAACTGAAGGACGGCATATCGCTCTGCACGCGCTGCGGGAATGTGGCGACGAGCACGCTTTGCGATATCTGTTCCAACGAGAAGCGCACAGCGTCGACGATCTGCGTTACCGCGAAATATGCCGACCTCATCGCGATAGAGAATACGCAGGAATACCGCGGCGTGTATCATCTTCTCCACGGCCTCATCTCGCCGATAAAAGGCGTTTCGATCAACGACATCCGCCTGAAGGAATTGTTCGCACGCATCGAAAACGAGCGCCCGTCCGAGCTTATCCTTGCCTTTGATGCCGGCATCGAGGGGGATACGACGGCCAATTACATCGTGAAGATGGCGGCGGGGAAGGTCCCTGTCACGCGCCTTGCCTACGGCATATCCATGGGGAGCGATATCGAGAATGCCGATGTGCATTCCCTTGCGCGTTCGCTTACGAACAGGACATCGGTCGGGTGATATGACGCGCCGCACTGGTCCGAAAAAAAAACAGAAGACGAACACAGCGCCGGTGATGTCGGTCGATACGCTCATCGCGCAGTACCGGGTTTTCGATGGGACCGAGCTTGCTGATGCCATACGCCGATTGCAGAATATCGGCGATCGGATATCGTTCACTGAAGCGGGGCGGGGGCTCGGCTGCTTTCCGCAGATACGCATACCGACGCATGCGACCGCGTTCAGCGAGCATCGCCACGATTTCTTCGAGATATCGTTCATACTCGACGGCGCCGCGCGGCATGCGTTCAGCGGCAACATCTATCCGGTGCGTCAGGGCGATATCTTCTTCATGGACGACGATACGCCGCATCGCTTCATCGTGGGAAAGACCGAGCGGCTCACCGTGCTTAACATCGCGTTCCTCCCGGAATTCCTTGAGTCCGCCATAACGCTCGATAAGCTCAAGGCGGGCGTTCACTTTTTCCTGGTGGAGCCGTTCTTCCGCACGCTCGACAGTGCCGAGGGGAAGCTCTCTGTTTCCGGTGATACGTTCTTCCGCTTTGCGGTACTTGCGCTCTCCATAGTCGACGCGTTCGTGCGAAGCTTCCCCGAGAAGAGCGAAGTCGTGCCGAACCTGTTCAAGGCGTTCATACAGCTCGTCAATGATGAATACGCTCGTACGATCTCAGAGCATTCGCGCTTCCATGAGAAGCGTGAGGTGCTGTTCCGCGAGATAGTTTCGTTCATCGACGCGAGGCTTTCGAAGAAGATAAGTGTTACGGACATCGGTTCATCCGTTGGGCTCGGGCGAACGCGCCTTGCCGAGGTGTTCCGCGAACGACAGGGGATGACCATCATCGAATACGTGAACAGGCGCCGCGTCGAGCAGGCAAAGGAGCTCTTGCGTACGACGGATATGCCGGTCATTGATATCGCCATGGAAACGGGTTTCAACGACGTATCGAATTTCAATCGTACGTTCAAAAAGATCGCGGGAATGCCGCCGAGCCAGTTGCGCAAAAGTGAACGGTAGCAATAGCGAACATTGGTGTTGGATGTTGACAATGAATGGAATGCTGTTAGCATGGAAAAACAAGAGGAATAATATGATAGTGAGAACGGCTGTCGTACGCGCCATGCCATCAGTTCAATTTTTATCTCGGGATGTCGCATGAAAAAATTAATGCTCCTTATTCTTGTCGTATTCCCGGATTTTACGGCTCGCGCTGCGGTATCGCTGTCCGCTGAACAGAAGCGTCTTATCGAGATCGTTTCATCGCGAATGGACCTTATCGAAGAGCGTCAGCAGCACATGACGGTTTCTAATCTCATCACGGTGATCGCCGATATCGATTTCCGCGACGATGCAGGAAACACGCCGTTCATGCTTGAATGCGCGAGCGGCAGGAACGATGAACGCTATTTTGAACTGCTGTTCACTCGGTCCGACGTATCCGTGCGCAATAAGAAAGGTCAGACCGCGCTGCATCTGTATCTTGCAAGCGGCTCGCAGCATCTGCCGGTCATAGAGCGCATTATCGCGAAGGGCGCCGACATCAACGCCCGGGACAATATTGGGGCAACGGCGCTCATTGTCTTCATGCGCCATTTCAATTTCGGGACGAATACCGTCGAAGGACTTCTTGCGCTCGGGGCCGATATGACCCCTGAAGATACGAATGGATTGAACGCACTCGCCGCGGCTGTCGATGCATCCATGTGGTCTGCAGCGAGAATGCTCTCGGCAAAGGGCAGCGTCATCGGCGAACGCACCAGACGTGCTCGCGAGCTTGCATTGATCCATGCCGCATATTCGGGGGATTATGCCCGCGTGAAGGATCTGCTTGTAAAAAAGAAGGTGAATCCCGTCGCCGTCAACGCGGATGAACGCGAACACGCGCTTCTTCTCGCATCCGGACCGCCGCTCTATGAAACGGTACAGCACGTCGCGCCGATGTCCGACATACGCATCGTCGCGCTGCTGCTGTCGAACAAGGTGAGCGTCGATATGCCCGACAAATGGGGGTCGACGCCGCTCATGCACGCATGCCACACGACCAATATCGGCATCATCGATCTCCTTATCGCGCGCGGCGCTTCGGTGAATAAATTCGGCGGCTATTTGATGGGAGAATCTCCCCTTATCAACGCGGTCATGGCAGGCAATGAGGATGTCGTGCGTTTTTTGATAACGAAAAAAGCGAAAGTGAACTATTATGCATATTCGCCTGCGGCGGGGAAGGACTATCCCCTCGCTCGTGCAATGCGCATGGGGCATAGCGCCATCGCAGACATGCTCCTTGCGAATGGGGCCGATGCGAATCTCGGCGAGACGAATGCATCGCCGCTGCTTTGCACCGTCATTCGCGGTGACGGTATCCGGAACAGAGAGATCGCGACGAACGAAGGGGAGGCACTTGCGCTCGTCAAAAATCTCGTCCATCATATGGCACAGGTGAACGGGCGGAAAGGCGCCGATGATCCGCTCTATGCCGCGAGCGAGAAAGGATATATCGAGGTCATGCGATTCCTTATTGAGAATGGCGCGCGCATGACGTATGTCGATCATAACGGCAACAATGCCGTCTATGCCGCCGCCCGTTACGGTCATGTGCCGGCGGTTGAGATGCTCGTTGAGAAAGGAATGCCGGTGAACTCCGGCCGATACGGCGAAGCGCTCACGTATGCGCTCTCCGGCAAACACCACGCTGTCGCGCGGTATCTCATCGAACACGGCGCGAATATTCATACGACAAATGAATACGGCATGACGCCTTTGCATCAGGCGGTGAACACCCGTTCGGCGGAGATCGCACAACTGCTCATTACGCGCGGGGCGAATACGCAGGCGAAGGATCATTTTAAGAAAACACCCGCCGATGCGGCAGCCGCGTCCAAAGACCCGGCATTGATCGCGCTCTTTCCCGATGCCGTGAAAAAAGCAGCCGCGGTACAACGCGCAGGCAGCACGCAGGGATATTCGCTTGATGACGGGATAGCGCTTCTTACGGCGGCGAAGAACGGCGATTTGGAAACGGCAAGAAAATTGTGCGTCAAGGGCGGTAATATCAACTTTTCCTATGGATCGTCCATCGACGGACTTGAGATAGGATACACGCCGCTCATGATGGCCTCCCGGTATGGCCATGAACCGATCGTGAGGCTTTTTCTCGACAACGGCGCATTGATCACGCCGAACACATTCGATAATAATATGACGGCGAAGCACTATGCGCAACGCGCCGGACATACGCAGATCGCCGCCCTCCTTACCGGCGGTGCGGACACATCGCGCCCGGTCTTGTTCTCGGATGTTCAGAAAGCGGCGAAGAACGGCGACCTTTCCGCGGTGCGCGCTTATATCACGAAAAGTTCGTTCGCCGTGAATATGATGGACAGTACGGAAGGAAAGACGCTTCTCATGATCGCCGCACAATACGGGAGAACGGACATAGTGGAGCATCTCCTTTCGCAGCCGAATATCATGGTCAATGTTATGAGCAAGGAAGAAAAAACGGCGCTTGAGTACGCGGAAGTGCACGGACAGACCACAGCGGCGGCGCTCATCAGAAAAAAGCTCGGGCTACGCTGAGCGTTGACTTGCGTGGCGTTTGAATTGACGCAAATACCCTATCAATTTACTTGACATTATTACCGTACGATGTACATTCGTCACTGAAATAATTATCCTTGGATCAGGGAGAAAACCATGAGCGATCAAGTAACGGTCACATCGAACAAGAACGTATTGCAGCGTCTGGGTGAAAGCATCGGGGGGATACTGCTCGGATTCGCGCTCTTTCTCGGCGCATTCCCGGCGCTGTTCATGAACGAAGGTCGTGCGGTCGACACCGCCCGTGCGTTGGCGGAAATGGGAAAAAGCTATACTGTCGTCGAC
This sequence comes from Spirochaetota bacterium, assembly GCA_038043445.1. Lineage (NCBI taxonomy): Bacteria > Pseudomonadati > Spirochaetota > Spirochaetota bacterium. The sequence continues at coordinate 5,784 of JBBTBY010000119.1, read as the reverse complement.
GCATCGTCGGTGAATCCGGCGAATGAGGGCAAACTCGTCTATGTGACCGGCAATGCCGCCACGAAGGATATCGTCGCGGATGCGGATACCGGCATTTCGATGAACGCCATTAAGCTTCGCCGCACCGTGGAGATGTACCAGTGGGAAGAGCGCGCGGAAACGCGTACGCAGACCAAGCTCGGCGGCGGCGAGGAAAAGGTGACGACATATACGTATACGAAGGGATGGTCGTCTTCGGCGAAGTCGTCATCGTCGTTCCACCTCCCCGAAGGGCATCAGAACCCCGAGATGATGTTCCGCGGATCGGGCAGCAGCGCGGATGAATCATTCTACGCCGGTTCGGTTTCGCTCGGTGCGTTTCGGCTTTCCGACTCGCAGATACGCGGCATCGGCGGCGATAAGCCCTATTTCGTTTCCGATCCCGATATCATGAAATTGAGACCCTCGATGCGTGCGAAAGCGAAGGCTAACGCGGGCATGATATTCCTTGGCTACGACCCCGCGAATCCGCAGGTGGGCGATCACCGGATCAAATATACCGTCGTAACGCAGCCCGTAACGGTAAGTCTCATGGCGCAGCAGACGGGGACTTCGTTCACTCCGTACATTTCCAAGAACAAGCAGTCCAGGGAACTTATCTCTACCGGGCTCGTAACGCCGGAGCAGATGATACTGACGGCACAGAAGAACAATATGATACTCACCTGGGTCTTGCGCTTTCTCTTCGCGTTCATGATGATATCCGGCCTTTCGATGATATCCAAGCCCCTTCAGGTGCTCGCAGGCATTCTGCCGCCGCTTGGCGCCGTCGTCGGTGCGGGGCTCGGTATCGTGACCTTCCTCGTCGGCGGTGCGTTCTCGCTTATCACGATAGCGATAGCGTGGGTGTTCTTCCGTCCGATTATCGGCATTACGCTCATCGCAATCGCGGTCGCCGCGATAATCGCGGGCTTTGTCATCGGCGGAAAGAAAAAAAGCGCGTCCTGAGCAAAGGAGATCATCATGAATATACAGACCCTTCTGTCGCAGACCGGCAATCTCGGCGGCGCGCTGAACACGATAATGGGCGTTCTCGGGCAAGCACGGTCAGCCATGTCGCCATCGGCGGCGGCGCAGCCGATCACGCAGGAAAACAGCGCCCGTGCAATCGAAGAGCTTACGCTTATTGTGGTGACGCTCACGAATCTCCTTTTCGCGAAGGGGATAATTACCAGCGAAGAGTTTAACACGAAGTTCAATGAACTCGATCTTAAGGACGGCATCAAAGACGGGAAAATGGCGAAATAAGAAGGAATGATGGTGAATTTCGCAGCGCTTGTTGCAGAGCTTGACGCAGCGCTTGACGCATTGACGCATCATCCATAATTGGGTATAATAAGCGCAGTTACGTATTAAACGGCGGTAAAACGATATGGCAAAAGAAGATCTTGCGAAGAACCTCTCATCACTTGGGCGCAATGAGAAATGTCACTGCGGCTCAGGCAAGAAATATAAACATTGCCATTGGGACAAGGATCAGGAAAAATTCTACGCACAAAAGCAGAAAGAAGAAGCACGGATGAAAGCGGAGGCGGATGCTGCCGCGGCGAAAGAAGCTGAGGAAGTGGAGAAATCGGGCGCTGAGAAAGGCGCAAATGTGCCGCCGAAGCCCGTGCATGCAGACCATCCATCGCAGATGAAATCGCAGATACGACATACATCGCAGGTGCGTTTGCCGAGAAAATCCGGGAATTCGTAGCCGATACGGAACGGTAAATCCTCCCACGCAGGCGGATGATACGCAAAGAACCGAGAGCGGGGTATGCTTATTATTTACGCATGAGAACGGTCGTACTTATAACCGGCGCGGGGAGTAATCTCGGGCTCAGTCTCGCCGGGCGATTCCTTGCCGAGGGCGCATCGGTAGCTGTCAATGATGTTTCTGCCGCACTGCTCAAGCCGGCCCTTGCGCTCGCGAAGAACGATGCTTCGCGTGTACTTGCTGTCCCCGGGAATATATCTGACGAACGCGCGGTAAAGCGCATGATAGCCGCTGTTGTGCGGCGGTTCGGATGCATCGATATCCTCATCAATAATGCCGCCATGCAGGGTGTGGGCTATTCCTTTCTCGATACGCCGGCATCCGTGTTCGATACGGTCATCGGGGTGAACGTACGCGGAACATATCTTGTGTCGCAGCATGCCGCACGGGCGATGATGAAGAAAAAGCGCGGTGTCATCATCAATATCAGTTCGAACACATCCGAGCGTGCGCTCCGCAAGCGCTCCGCATATATCACGAGCAAGGGTGCCATCGATGCTATGACGCGCGCTATGGCGCTCGATCTTGCGCCGTATATTCGCGTGAATTCGGTAGCCCCGGGTTATATATGGACCACGCGGTGGAATGCCATCGGCGAGAAGGCGCGGCGAACACGGCGTGCATCGATACCGCTCCATGAGCCGGCACAATTCGATGATGTCGCGGAGATGGTGCTCTTCCTTGCGAGCGAGAAGGCACGGAATATCACCGGGGCGCGCTATCTTGTGGACGGCGGATGCAGTGCGCAACATTTGCCCGCAGGTGTGGATGTGTGAATTTCGACACTATTTGCTGTATATAACACGTATTTGACAAAATCTGTTATATATACTATTATATATAACAAGAATGATAAATGCAAAACATAAAGAACTAAAACTGCGAATAGAGCAGGAAATTCGCACGAGCGTTTTCAAGGATAAACTGCCGGGCGTGCATCGTCTTGCCGAACGATACGGCATGAATCATATCACGGTCACTAAGGCACTTAAGGCACTTGAACGCGATGGGATCATCGCGATCGAAGGTACACGGGGCACCCGCATCGTCGGGCCATCGCGCAGGGTTCATCGGCGTATAGCCCTCGTCGGATTGATGTACATCGAATCCCGGGAATTCCCTTATCTCAGGGAATTAGAGACCGTATGCAAAAGCAGCGACTATGAAGCAAGCAATGTCCGATTCACATCACCCGGTTCTTTTCTGCATGCGTCATCGATGCTGGCAGCGCTCGAAGTGGACGGCATCATATTCTCATACTGCCGCCCTGACAGAAAAATGAACGATGCGCTCTCACAGGCAGGGATACGTTCCGTGCAGCTTGCGCGTTCGAATGCGTCGTATGTTCCCTGGATGGATGCCGATAATGAGCGCGGGCTTGCTGCGGCATTCACGCATCTTACTGAGAACGGGCATAAGCGGATAATGTTCTGTTCACCGCAGCATGGCAATGAAGAGAGCCGTCGATTGACCGAAGAGGCGTATCGCACCGCCATGCGTTCGATCGGCACATATGATCCGCTGCTCTATTTCAGCCCCGATACCGTCGATGCGTATATTGAACGCCACGGCGAGGGATATCGCAGGGTGTTCGGTGCCGAGTGCGCGGCGCATCTGCTTTCGCTCGCTGAGCGGCCGAGCGCGGTGTACGTGCATGCGCGCGAAACCGCATACGCCATGATGGATGTCCTTGCCAGGAACGGCCTTTCGGTGCCGGACGATATCTCGGTCATTGCGGCGACGGACGATGAAAGCGAGTCCGCCGGGGAGGCGCTTCTCACGCTTCTTGAGCATCCGCGTATGGCGCTCATACGGAACGCAGCCGCATCGCTCATACGCGCCATGAACGAGAACGGCTGTGTGGAAAATGTCTTGCTTGAGCGGCGGCTCATTCTTAATAGATCGGTGAAAAAAATAGTGTAAGGAGATAGTACTATGCGGAAAAGATCGATCATGCTGGTTTTTGCGGCGGGGGTGTTCGTGCTCAACGCAGCGGGAGCGGCCGAGCGCACGCTTGCGATAGACCTAACGCGGACGCAGAAGGACTTGTCGCGTTCGTGTCTCGGCGCCCAGGCGCATATGTTCGGGTCATGGTACAGTATGAAGAAGATGCTCGATCAGGGAGCAGCCTTCAGCACATTCCTGTCGAACATCGGTTCACCCGTTCTGCGCATGGCCGACTTTTCGATGTACGACTGGTTCAGCAGGGAAGCGACCACTAAAATGAGGGACGCGAACGTGATGCTGGGTGTCATCAAAAGGAATAAAGCGAGCATCCCTGAATGGGAAAAAGTTCAGCCAAGGGATTATGCGGAGGTCGTAAAAAAATACAATATAAAGTCGGCGCCGTCGGAATTCACACATAAGAAAAATCCTCCCGAAACAGCATGGTTCAGCATGGGGGAATTTCACCGCTTCTGCCGGGCGAACGGGATACGGATCGTCGGTTTTTTCAGCGGCGAAAACTATTACGATGATGCCGCCGATGAGGTCATTCATTTTGGAAATAACCCGGAATATTTTGACGGAGCTGTCAACAATGGCATGAAAAGGCTTTCCTGGATAGTAAAGAACGGATATCAGGACCTGTACGTGGGCTGGGAAATCGGCAATGAATGCTGGGCTTCTTGGGATCCCGTTCTGTTTGCACAGTATGCGCGGAAACTGGCGAACGCTGCACAGGCTATACAGCCGGGAATATGGCTTGCCATGCCTATCATGCTGCGGAACACCGACGATGCGCATATTCAGCGCTTTATGGCCGCCAGCCCGGATAGTAAAAAATGGTTCAATTGGCATGACGGGGTGATCCCCGCACTGGGAGATGATATTAAAAAGATATCGCATCTGCAGATACATGTGTATGGCGCTGCAAGCCAGTACAACGCGCACTACCGCGGATTTGAAACAATGTCCTCGGTGCTGGAAAAATTCCCGCAAACAGCGCATATGCGGTATCTGGTCACCGAATGGCGCTATACGGGCGTGGGGGGGACCAATCACCGGACATTCCGCACGGGTGCGATGTGGAATGCGAAATTCGCGATGACGCTGTTAAGTCATCCCCGTGTCGACTATACCACCGCGCATGAATTCGTCTGCACGAGCGGGCTCGGCTACTGGACGCCGGGGAAGGGCAATGCCGGACCATACGAGGACGGTTCCGAATGGGTGTTCCAGAAACTGGAAGACAAAGGCAAGGAGTTACGGAGCAAGGACGGCCTGCCGCATTTCGATGTCGGCCCGTTCGGTCCGGTCAACCGAATGCTCAATACCCTCGTTACCGAATGCCCCGTGCTTATCGAACATTCCTCCGATCTCGGCGCGATGAGTTCGGCCTTGTTCGCCGACGGCAGCGGTCAGCAGGAAATGGATGAGGATAAGACCGACCTGGAATGGTTCATATGCGCCGCAAAGGACAGATCGAGGATCGGCGGCGTCATTGTCAATACACGTTCGCACCCGACAGCACTTTCTCTGGCCGCGGGTAGAGATCGCCTATCGATACAGAGCGCAGAGCAGATGACGTGCGATGCGGATAAGCAGACACTTGCGGAAATTCCCGGCGAGGAGAAATTCTGGCGCGTTAACGCGGCGGCTTTCGATGGGGGTAAGCTGATGCTGCCGCCGAACAGTATAACGAGCTTTCGCGGCATAGTGAGCCGGTAAATACGCACAAGCGTGCGGGCGATATACGATCTTCGTCAGCCATGGCAGGCGTTCATCTGAAAACCGCCCCATACATGCGCGGCGAAAGCAGCGCGATGATCTCCGCACGGATAGAGAATACCGCCGAGTCCATGCCGTAAACTTCAATAGAGGGTACTCTTGTCCCATCAGGATTATCCGCGTCGCCATTCGGTGCCGCTCTGTCATCCGTATCGATGGCGATATCATCGATCAGTGCTGTCTCTGCCGGAACATCGTGCATTATCGCATTCTCATACGCGGAACGAATAGTCGCGATAAGCCGAGAGCAGATG
>JBBTBY010000118.1 GCA_038043445.1 Spirochaetota bacterium | reverse complement strand
GAAGCCGTCGTCCGGATGAAAATCGTTCACATCGACCATGAAGATGATAAGATCGGCCGACTCGGCCTTCGCGACCGCGCGCTCCTGAACCTTCTTGTTAAGCACATCATTCGACCGGTCGACCAATCCGCCGGTGTCGAATATCATGACGGCCTGCTTCTTTATCGTGAACACTTCCTGGTTCACATCGCGTGTGACGCCCGGGGTGGGCTCCACGATGGACTTGCGCCGTCCGACAAGTTTGTTGAAAAGCGTGGATTTGCCCACGTTCGGCCGGCCGATGATAGCTATTCGATACATGTGTTATTCCGTGGTAAAGAGTATACCACGCATCCGAGTTGTGTCAAATTCGATTATTTTCCGTATTGAATGCATGGTATGGGCTGCGCTATGCACACGTGCAACACGCGTGCTGCTTGACGATGCAAGGGAACGCAGTATACTTTACCCAGAGGAGTCCCCTATGCCGGCACCGGTATTCTTCACACCATGTACCCATGACGGGGGTGATGTTACGGCGAGAATAAGCGCCCTCTTAAGCGCGGTTGAACTCGGTTCGCTTATCACGAAAGGTTCACTCATCGCCCTGAAAACGCATTTCGGCGAAGAGGGCAATACGACGCATGTCGCACCAAGGCATATTCGCGCATTCGTCGATCATGTCAAGTCGCTCGGCGGTCTGCCGTATCTCACCGAGACGAGCGTCCTCTATAAGTCGCAGCGTATGAACGCGGTCGCGCATACCATACTCGCCTACAGTCACGGCTTCACGTACGAGGCGGTGGGCGCGCCCATCATCATGTCGGACGGACTCCGCGGTAATCTCGAACGCGAAGTGGACGTGAACGGGGACTACTACAGGAAAGTGCCTATCGCCGCCGATGCCGTTTCACCCGACGCGATGATAGTTATCTCGCATGCGACCGGCCATCTCGCCGCGGGCTTGGGCGCTGCGCTCAAGAACCTCGGCATGGGGCTTTCGTCACGCAAAGGAAAGCTCAATCAGCATTCCAAGTCCAAGCCGCATATCGACCGCGAGGAGTGTACCGCATGCGAGGCATGCATACGCAATTGCCCGGTTAACGCCATCGCGCTTCATGACGGCAAGGCGCGCATCGATGAAGCGATATGCATCGGCTGCGGAGAATGCATCACGGTATGCGCATTCTCCGCGGTGGGCTTCCGCTGGGACGGTGCGAGCGCCGATCTTCAGAAAAAAATGGCCGAACATGCCGCGGGCGTCATCAAAGGCATGGAAGGAAAGCTCGTCTATTGCAACTTCCTTACGAACATGACGAAGGACTGCGACTGCATATCCGAGGATGAAAAGCCCATCATCCCCGACATCGGCATACTCGCCTCGCGCGATCCGGTGGCTATCGATATGGCGACGCTTGATCTCACGAAGCGGTCGTCGGGAAAAACGCTTGCCGCACTCGCGTTCCCCGCGCTCGACCCGCTCGTACAGATGATCCATGCCGAACGCATGGGCTTGGGGAACCGGGGATATGAATTGAGAACGATATGAAACGCGCGGAGATAATCGAAAGCCGCCGCATGGCGTCCGGCCGGCGGATATCCCTTGTCGAGGGCTTCATCCAAACGGCGGGCATATCGCTCGGAGGCATTTTCGCGCCTAATTTCGTGCTCACCGGCCTTCTCCTCACCGGTCTCAATGCGAACAATCTTCTCATCGGCTTTGTCACCGCCATCCCCTTCCTTGTCGGGCTTCTGCAGCCGCTGACGAATATCGCATCCCATCGCGTGAAAAGCCGAACCTTCATGGTCGGCGTGTTCGCGTTCGGCGGTCGTCTTCTTTTCATCAGCGCCGTATTCGCGGGGGTGTTCGCTGCGCCGGAGCAGAGGACCATCCTCTTCATCGTTCTCATGTCCATCTCCGCCGTCGTCATGTCATTCTCGGTAACGCCCTGGGGCGCATGGATGGCCGATATCGTACCGGAGCGCACCCGCGGAAGCTATTTTGCCGTACGCAATGCGCTTACGAGCGCCGCGGCGATAGGCGGCTCGCTTGCGGCAGGATACATTCTCACACATCTCAAGGGAAATGCAGGTTTTACGCTCATCTACGCGCTCTGCATCGTTACAGCAGCCGTCGGTTTCATTCTGATACTGGTGCAGTATGAACCGAAGCCGAAGGACGGCGGTGCGTATGTGCCGCTTGCCGCGTACCGCACATTGTTCGGCGATAAGAACTTCATCGCCTTTACCGGCATTGTCGTGTTCGTGAATTTCTCACTGCTCATCGCCGGCCCCTTCTACGCCGTTCACTTCCTCGAGCATCTGCGGATACCGTATCATACCTTCGGCGTGCTCTCCGCCGCCGCTGCCGCCTGCGGCATACTCGGATATCTCTTTTTCGGCAAACTTTCCGACATCATCGGCAACCGCATGGTGATGAAGATAACGCTCGCTATGCTCGTCATACCCGCCGTACTCTGCATCATCGCCCCGCGCGCGAACTATTTCCCGTTCGTGCTTGCGGCACTCCTCGTAAGCGCGTTCTTCAACACCGGCCTTTCGCTCGCCGCCTTCAACGCATCGCTCATCGTTTCCCCCTCGGAAAAGCGCACCCTCTATCTCGGCGTATACACCGCGATAACATCGCTTGCCGCCATCGGCGCACCCGTCATCGGCGGGCTTCTCATCGATATCTTCAAGGCGCATCCTATGCCGATGCTTGGTTTTCTCCCGCCGACCGCGCTGATATTCGGCATAAGCGCGGTATGCATCGTCATTGCGCTCATCGTATTCCCCTATTATCGGGAAGGCGAGCACACGGCCGATGTTCCGGTCGCCGAGATGTTCAGGCCGGAATTCGCCGGATCGCTCTATCGCCTTTTCCTTGCATCGTTCCTGCCGTACTTCCCGTCGCGGAAAAAGCTCGCCGACGATATCGGCGGAGCGGAAAGTCCCATGGCGGTGAGCACGCTCGCGAGGCTCCTCTGCGATATGGACCTGGAAGTGCGCCGCGCCGCCATTGAAGGCCTTGCGAGGACGAAAAGCACAGATGCACGCACCATGCTCTTCGCTCATTACAAGGATGCATGCATCATCGAGCGATGCGATATCGTCCGCGGTATGCGGTATTTCCCCGGCATCGACACCGAGCGCTTCCTCATGGACAATCTCGAAAGCGATGATGCCGTCGTACGCGCCGAGGCCGCGCATGCGCTCGCTGCTACAGGCGGGAGCATGTCGCGGGATACGGCATTTTCGCGTTTACAGAAGGAACGAACGCCTGAACTTATCATCCTCTACCTTGAGATACTCGCCCGATACGGCATGCTCGACGCGCTGCCGATAGCGCTTAAGCGATACGCGTCCATGACATCGGCCGTGGCGAGGAACGATATGCTCTATCAGATAGCACGGCTTCTGGGCATACGCGATGATTTCTACGCCTTCGCCGGGCTTGGCACGGAAGAGGAGCGGCTCAACAAGCTCATCACCTACGTCCACAGGCTTTTTCAACTGCTCAGACGTCAGGACACGGTATCAAGTGATGCGGCGCTCAAGGCGGATGTGAACGTGCTCGAGCGTGAGCTTTCCGCGTTCGTGCGCGACAGTGCCGCGAACACGCTCCGTCCGTTCCGCCTAAAGCTCAATGCCATCATCGCGCGTGCGGTGCACAGCCCCAACAGGGTGATAGGTGAATTCGTGGATTACTTTTTATCGCGGCAGAAGATAAACAATACGGAAACGGCTCTGCTCCTGCTCGAGATAAACCGTTACCTTTCAATACGCGCGCGGATACAGTAGCCGGAGCGTGAGTCCTTATTTTTCCCATACCATTATCAATGGGATGATAAAACAAAGCGCGGTCAGGCTGAACACACAGATAAGGATCATCGGCAGCCCGGGGATCATTGTGCCTTGCGGTTTCACTATTTGATACACAACACGCGAAAGCCATAGGATGCTCATCACTATCAGATGGACCTTGATGTTCTCAGATCGCGTAAAGACGACCACGAGCGTATAGGCGCCGAGCAATGTCAGCGTTGTCGATAAAAAGAAATTCGCTGCGGTGATACCGTTCCTGAGCTCGTCCGGTATTGACGGCATGTACGAGAACCATTTATACATCGCGGGAACGGCATAATGCCATACGCCGAACCCCAGTGTGATCACACCGCCGGATATCGTAAGTATTTTGGCCGTTATATTCACTTGATCGCTGTCATGACACGAGCGTGCCGATGTTCTCGCCGATAAGCGCTTTCGTTATTGCGCCTGCCGTCAGCATATTGAAAACCCGTATCGGTATGCGATGATCCTTTGCCATGGCGAACGCGGAAAGGTCCATGACGCGCAGGTTCTTCGTGATCGCTTCATCGAACGAGAGTTTTTCGTATCGCGTTGCGGAGGGGTCTTTTTTCGGATCGGCGCTGTACACGCCGTCGACCTTCGTTCCCTTGAGTATTATCTCGCAGTCCGTTTCAAGCGCGCGGAGCACCGCCGCGGTATCCGTCGTGAAGAACGGGTTCGATGTGCCGCCGGGTATGATGATGACGCGCTTTTGCATCATATGCTCGATAGCCCGGTCGCGCTGGAACGTATCGACGAGCGTTCCCATCGGTACCGCGGAAAGCACGACCGCGGGAAGGTCGAGGTGATGAAAGCCGTCCTTGAGCGCAAGCGCGTTCATCATGGTGGCAAGCATGCCCATGCCGTCGGCGACAGCGCGCGTCATGCCCGTTTCGCTCACGCCCTCGGCGCCGCGGAAGATATTCCCCCCTCCGACAATAAGCGCTATCTCAACGCCTTTTGACACAGCGTCGCGTATCTCGGTGCCGATGCGCTTAACGACAGCGGCATCGATGCCGTAATCGCTTCTGCCGAGGAGTACTTCGCCGGAGAGTTTCAGAAGAACGCGTTTATACATGCTATGCCCCGCATACGGATACTTGCGTGATTGTATCACAGGCAGGGGGATTCGCAATCACGGGCAGGAGGTGCCGCGGGAAGATCAAGGAAAGAGACAGAAGTAAAGGACATGGACGCGGATTACGCGGACAACCCCGCCTCTTCTTGACGTAGAACATCGACATACTATACTGTACACGACGCACATCGTGTGCCGACACGACCGCAAGGAGTTCCCATGAAACGCGAACGCATCATCGTTCTCATGCTCATCACAGCGGCGCTTGTATTCCCGCAGAAAAAGCCTTACGAGATATTCGACGGCACGGAGATAGAGTTCACGTTCACGAATACCATCGATAATACCGAACAGAAAGCAGCGGTGTATCTCCCGCGCGGCATCGAATCCGAAAAACCGCCGCTCCTCATGCATCTGCACTATCTCGGCGGCGACCGCTTTACAGCGAAGCGGCTCATGTTCTATCAGGCGGCGGACAAGCTCAAATGGATGATACTCTCGCCGGAACTTCACGGGAAGAACACGACGGGCGGGCAGACATCGTATTCATCGCTTGAGGCGCAGCATGATGCGATCGACGCGCTTAACACAGTGCTCGGGAAATACACGAACATAGACCGGCGACGGCTCTATCTCGCCGGGCGCTCCATGGGCGGCATGCTCTCGATGCTTCTCGCCGCGAAATATCCCGACATTTTCGCCGGAGTCTGCTCCGGACAGGGCATCTATGACCTCGCGGATTTCTACCGCAATTCATCGCTCATGCTCAATGAAAAGACAAAAGCCGCCCTCGTCAAGGAAATGGGCGGCACGCCGGAAGCGGTGCCGTTCGACTATGCGCGGCGATCATCGCTCACCTTCGCGCGAAACACACGGACCATACCCGTCGTCATGTGGGCGTGTTCGGAAGATACGGTGGTGCCGTTCTCCAACGCGGAGCGCATGCAGGCGGAGGTGCAGAAATACAATCGCTTTCAGGCGCCGGTGAATTGGCTCGTCAATGCATCGCATTGCCCGGCGAATTTCTCGAGCGAATGGGAATGCGAGAAGCTCCGATACGTCGAGAACAGCGCCGAGACATGTCTCTATCGCGACATGCCCTGGAGATATTTCAAGGACCTTTCCATCGTCTGCGATGAATCGAAATGGTTCTATTATGTGTACATGCGGCTTGCCAAGGAGAACACGCTCGGGGAATTCACCACGGCGATATCAGACGCGTCACTGGCGATAACCGCGAAGGGGCTTAAGGGAATAGTCATCGATCTCTATTACGCCGCGGGCAATCCCAAAACGACCGCCGATGCGGCGAAGGTATTGAGTTCGTACTCGGTCGCCGCCGACAGGGAGATTGCCGTGGAATTCGTTTTCAAGACACAACCGCTGTCGAAAGTTTCCATTAAGAAAGGCACCGGAAAAATATCGTACGGGGTGAAATGATATGAAGCGCCGTACTGCACGTACATCGACGCATGCCGGCACATTGTTCGTAAGCGATATTTTCTATTCCGTGCAGGGCGAGGGCTCGCTCACGGGACGGCCGATGGTGTTCGTACGTTTCTCCGGCTGCGACCTCACCTGCGCCTTCTGCGATGAGCCGAAGCATCGGCGCATACGAAAGCGCATGAGCATCGACGAGATCGTTTCCATCGTGAAGGAATACCCGGCACATGCGGTGTACCTTACCGGCGGCGAACCCTCCATGCAGAAACTTATCCCGCTCATAGCGCGGCTGAAACGAAGCGGTATGTTCGTCGCGGTGGAGACGAACGGCTACCGCTTTCAGAACATTGCCAATGCCGACCACATCGTTTATTCGCCGAAAGGGAAGGTAAAGCGTTCACCGCTTGTGCGGGAGATGAAATTCATCGTTGATGAAAGGACCGACGTCCGCGGGATACTCCCGTATGCAAAGAAGCTTCCCGTCTATGTGCAGCCGAAAGCGAGGAAGAACGTCATCGATAAACGCGCTGTCGATTTCTGCGTCGCGCTCGTGAAGGAGCATCCGGAGCTTCGATTGAGCCTACAGACGCATAAGTATGCACGGTTCGCGTGAACGCTCACTGATATTCTATCCTTACTTAGGCACGAGTACGGGTATTCGTCAAGAATCACTTAACGATTCGTCACGGCTGAAGAGCACCGCTGAGGATTTCGATATGACCTATCGATCGTTCCTGCAGCAGTTCAAGCGCGAATTCAGCGCAACGTTCACCGATCTCGTTTCGTCGCATCGTCTTGAGCGTGCCGCGCATCTGCTCGAAGTCACCGGCAGACCGATCACCCGCATACTCATCGAGACCGGGTACGGATCGTATCAGAACTTCCTGAAATTCTTCAGAAAGCGCTATCGCCTGTCCCCCATGGAATATCGGCGTGCGCATAGATGAAAACTACTTTCATCCATTCCGCCGGTACGCTTTCGGGCTTTGCATGGTGTATCTCTTGAAAACCGTTGCGAAATATTGTGCCGAGGAAAAGCCAAGCCGATAGGCGCATGACAAAATCGAAACACTTCTTTGGGCAAGCATTTTCTTCGCCTTCTCGATCTTTATGCGGAGGATATACTCGTTTGGCGGCATGCCAAAGGCATGCATGAATTTTCGATGCAATGTTTGAGGGGATACATTGAGCTCGTCAGCAAGTTCCCTCGCGGTAGTCTTCTTGCCTATATTTGCCTGAATGTAGTCGAGAGCAGAACCGAGTTCATTTGAACTATTCATGATCGGGGCGCATGTCGAAAGCTCCGCCAGATGCGCAAGCATTTCGCGCACCGCATTGACGACAAGGACTTTTTTTATCACGACGGGTGATTTACTGGAATGGATAGCAAATACCCGCTCAATAATCCCGACAATCACACGACCATCGGATATATGCGAGAGAGAATCATAGTCAAGCCCTTTCAGCAACACGGCGGCATCAGCACACATTCTGTGTACGCCGGGGGGATAGATGCCCATCATGATATGAATCCCTTTACCGTCTATCTGTCCGCCTGTGGAAAGCTGCTTTCCAGGGGGTATTACCGTTGCCTCGCCGCCCCGAAGATTTATCGCCCGATCTGCAACCATATAGTGTTTTGTGCCGCGAACAACCGCGGTAATGTTAATAAAGTTGCGATAGATTTTATCATTAAACGGCGAGTACGCTGCTGCGGAAACAAACCGGTGCACTCGCAATAGTTTCTGCAGTCCAAGTCCCTGAAAAGTGCACGAGGTTATACGCTGCATGTTTGAAATTATATCATGTGAAAAAAATATACTCAAACCGGCAGATAACCAGTATATTATTAACAGCCATTCAGACATCCGTATGTAATCTCGCGTCTGAATCAGATAAGGATCGCATTTGCGCTGGCGCGCTGGAAGCAAATCTTTCGTTTACGTGGCATAATACTCTGCTACATTGGATCCTCTATGCAAACCATGAGAGAAAGAATGATGTCGGTGTTGCGCGGTGACAATAATGACCGCGTCCCATTCGCTCAGTATAGCAACATTACGGCAACGAACAGTGAGATATGGGAGTCAATCGGTCGTTCGAATATGGGTATTATTGTCTGGTCGCGCGTGCATGAAATTGTTACACCGCATTGTTCAGTTCAAAAATATCCCGTCGAAAAAGACGGGCTCAGGGGAGAACAAACCGTTCTTTGCACGCCAGAGGGCCATCTTACACAAGTCAAAATGTTCGATCCTGTTCTTCATAGTGCGGCAACGACCGAGCACTTTGTCAAATCGCTCGATGATTATGAAAAAGCATGCTCATATCTGAATGATTGCGTCGTTCAGGATCGCTTCGATATCTTTCAAACTGACGACAACATTGTCGGTGTTGACGGTATTGCATTTGCCACGCTACCACGCACCCCGTTCCAACAGCTCTGGGTTGAATGGGTGTCATTTGAGAATCTTATTCTTCATCAATATGATTCTCCGGAAAAGATTGAGCTGTGTCTTGATGAAATGATGCGAATTGCACGTGATGTTTTCAAAGTTGTTTCGCATGCTCCGATAAACACGTTCGTGAACGTCCCCGATAACATTACCGCTCCAATTCTAGGCAAAGAACTTTTCACCAAGCATTGTATTCCATTCTACGGGATGCTGAACGAATATCTTGATGGTCGCTTACCCATTTTTGTGCACATGGACGGCGATCTGAAAGCATTCAGGGACATCATTGGCAACTCGCCTGTCAAAGGAATTGATTCATTTTCACCGCAACCCGACAACGATACATCTATTGCTGAGGCGCGGGCTGCATGGCCATCGATGAGGTTATGGACAAATTTCCCATCATCGGTGCACCTGAGAAGCGAAAAAGAGATATATGATGAAGCCATACGTATCCTGACAGAAGACAATAACAGCGGCATGTTGCAGCTGCAGATATCGGAAAACGTCCCACCGGGTATTTGGAGGAAAAGCTATCCGCAGATAGTTAAAGCGATCAATGATTTCTACGGGTCTACATAGCGACAGGTGGAAAATTATCAATGAATTGCTTAAATGCTGGCATTGGTTGGAGATAAATTATGACATCAGCAGTTAAAAAGAGCACCTCGATGCAAATCGAATTCTCTGAAGAACGATGGGAGTGCGTTGAGCGTGAGTGGACTCGCTTCTGGAACGGCGAACAGAAACGCCCGATGGTCATTACCCAAATGATCGATCCCAAAACGCCGCCGGTAGCGGAACATCGTCGCTTCTTCCCTCAATACCCCTTGAGCATGAGCGCTGATGAAATAATCGCGATAGAAAGTAAGCATATGGAGCGCATAAGATGGGTCGGCGATGCTTTCCCGAGTCGAATGATGGAATTCGGTCCGGGCAGTATTTCGATGTATATGGGCGCATCGCTTCATGTGAGCGATGATACTGTCTGGCTCGAGCCGACGGCGAAATCACTTACTGAAATTGATGCGCGCGTCAATACGGATAGTTTCTGGTATAAACGTGTGCATGCGATATTGGATGCCGCGCTTCGAACATGGGGAGACAGCGTTCAGATAATACATTCCGATGTCGGCGGCGGTTTGGATGTTTTTTCAGCGATTCGCGGCAATGAAAATCTCCTCACGGATTTTTACGATGACCCCGAACGTGTACAGCAAATAGCTCGCACCATCACTGCTGAATGGGTCAGGAATTACAACGATGAAGCGCAGAAGATCAAAGATTACTGCCGCGGTACGGCTTCATGGGTGCCTATGTTCTCCAAAGGAACGACCTACATGCTGCAATGCGACTTCTCGTATATGATTTCGCCAGCCATGTTTCAAGAGTTTGTCATGCCGGAATTGCATACGCTTTGCGGGCACCTCAGCGATCCATTCTACCATCTCGATGGCAAGGGACAGCTGCCTCATCTGGACGCAGTTCTATCCATACCAACGCTCAAGGGCGTGCAGTGGATACCCGGCGCAGGTCAACCGGACGCAAGTCAATGGCTCGATGTTCTTGGAAAGATTCGACGTGCAAATAAATTCTGCCAGATATATACTACACCGAATGGCGCTCGACGCGTAAAAAAAGAACTCGGCGGCGAAGGCTTTGTGTTCGTCATTGGAGCCACGACGGTTGAGGAAGCGCAGATTAATTTCGAAGCACTAATCAGTTGAAATACAGGAAGGAAAAAAATGCAAAGTAGAATATTTGGATATGCCCATAGGGAGACCAACAGAGTGTTCCGAATGAATGGAAAGGTAATTGCATTGATGCTCGCACTCTCTGCGACAGGAGCATTGCCCGCTCACGCACAGGCCCTCGACGGCTTCATCGGCTGGACGGCGAGCAAACGCGATGCGAACAACAGCATAGCGACAGCGCCCGTAACCTCATTCGGAAAAAGCACGCAAGCCGTTCATATGCGTGTATCCGAAGGGTCCGCCGCCTCGCCGTTTATAGCACGGAAGATCACAGACAGCGGAAAGATTACTATCTCCTGCGATGTGTGTATCAATAGTGAAACGACCTATCGTGGAGGGGACGGCGTATTTGTTCTGCGCGTGTTTGATAAAACAGGATCGAATGACACCCTTATTTTCACCGGGAATGATACGATCATGTTTGGCGGCGATCCGAAGCCGGTCACCGATTTCAAGCGCGGCGTATGGTATCGCCTGAGACTCACGCTTCCCCCGCCTAGCAGCGGCGGCGCTTCGCTGACGATACAGCCGGAGGGCGGCACTGCGCAGACATTGCCGCTTACCGGATGGGGGCCGTTCTCTCTCGGCGGGGCATATGCATCCGTACATATGCAAACCGGGTTCGGCGCACGTCCGGTCACGGACATTCTCATCGCGAATATTGAATTATCAGGAGTGGATGCCATGTCCGAAGGAATGAAAAAGCCCATCGCACGGGAAAAACCGATGGTAGTAGCGAGTACCATGCACTGCTTTATGCTTGGATCTCTCCCCATGCAGGACCAGGAGCCGGGAACGGCGGTAAGCACCAACACCGAGCTTGTTGAAGATTGGAATTATTGGCCGCAAACAGATAAAACGTATCGCCCATGGTTCTCTAAGCGTATCGTCGGAGAGCTCAACTCCGGCGTTCAGGGAATGACGATTGAACTGGATAATGCAAAGGAAGCGGGGATCGACGCGCTCGGGATTCTCATTTCCGGACATCATGTCCCGCAGAGCAAATTCACGCCGACCTATCGTCTCCTCGCGAAAGCCGCAGAGTCGCATTCGGTCAAAATATTCCCTGATCTATGGACGGTCGGCAACCCCTCTAATAAGTACGACTATGCAACGAATTACGGCCAAGGCGTGAAAGCGCTCATGGACGAATACCCGAACGCGTTCATGAAGGTCGGTGATAAATTTGTCATCGGCCTCGGATGTCCGCTCAATTACGGCCTCGCGCTGAAAGAAAAAATGGGTGCTTGGACATGGGATGAGTTCAAACCGTTCTTCGACGCATGGGGCAATACGAATTCATTCTATTTCATCCTTGACATGTTCCACTATGAACCCGCCGACCTTGAGCCGTCGGGCTGGGGATCGGTATTCAATACCATAACGTTCTGGGGAGCACGGCTCGGCTGGGGCGATATGAACGGCGACATCGTGATGGATACGGCGCAGAAGCAGTACGCCAAACCTATCATGTGGCCGCTCAATTCATCCTATTATACCAGCGGGCATAGGAATCCGAACATGGCGGAAACGCTCGGCCTGTGCCGCTTCATTGATCAATGGAGAAAAGCGCTCGCATATAAGGCGAACCATCTCATGATACAGACATGGAACGATTTTGGCGAGGACCATGCGGTGAGCGAATGCAATCTGCGCGGAAAAACGCTTATGGAAATGATACGCTACTTTTCCGACTGGCTTAAAGGCGGAAGTGCACCTGCCC
Organism: Spirochaetota bacterium; assembly: GCA_038043445.1. NCBI lineage: Bacteria > Pseudomonadati > Spirochaetota > Spirochaetota bacterium. Next base: position 40,198 of record JBBTBY010000118.1, on the reverse strand, counting down.
CTGCGCAGGAAAAGATATTTCTGTTCCATCACCGCCAGCTCGTTGATGCGACGATCACCGAGAGCACTCGCCGTGGCCACGACTCCGACTGGCACGTTACACCGGTGAGCGATTACCTTCATGTCGTCACGATACTGAAATCTCCGGCAAAACTTACGCTTACGCTCGGTGGCCTCTCGTGGGAATCGAAACAGGTTCCCGCCGGACTGCATGAATGGCTCGTCTATGTTCCTTCGAAACGGACCGAGCCGGGAACGAATAAAATGTCGTATGTCCGTTCAGGATCATATCCGGTTTCGAGCGATTTCCGTGAAGTGACCATCGCCGAGCGGTTCGAAGCAGGAGTTCCCGAGGCGTCCGTGGTCCGGGGGGTGAAGACGGTTTTCTCGGTGAAATCGCATGTACCTCTTGTGGATACTATCCGGTTCGAGAATTTAGCTATGGTCGGCACGATGGCGGCATACTGAGTGGTATTTTTCCCTTGCATCGATGAATTATAAAAAAAGCAAAAGAAATAATCGAATCAACAGAGACAAGGAAAAGATCGTGGAAACAGCAAACCAAGAAGGAACTACGATGCAACCGGGCAGACCGTTTGCAAATCGCTTGGAGCCATTGAACCGCATTCTGGACTTGAGTGCCGACGGATGGGCCGTGTGGTGTTGCGCTCCGATCTACGGCCCGGACAATAAAATCCACGTCTTCTTCACGCGTACCCCTGAGCATATCGACACATGGAAAGCGCAAGGAGAGATTGCGCATGCCACAGCGGACGACCCTGCGGGCCCGTACACTGTGCACGGAACGGTTATCAAGGGACGTGGGCCGGGATACTGGGACTGTGATGGCTTGATCAATCCCAGAATCTACAAGGTTGATGACGGATATGCGCTGTTCTACCATGGCATTGGAGATGTAAGCCTTCCAGAACTCATTCGCGTCCGTGGAGCGGGGATTGGATTGTGCCTTTCAAATGACCTGTGGCATTGGACCTATGCGAACGGCGGGAACCGGGTACTGGGGCCGTCCGATGATCCGGATGCGTGGGATTACTTTCGCTGCGACAATCCGTCTTTTCTCAAACATCCCACCAACGGCGAATACTGGCTGTACTACACGGGAGCGCGGCTTCGCGACCAAGGTTTGCACGACAGCCCCGGGCTGGCGTGTTCCAAAACATTAGAGGGTCCGTATGTACGGAAACTGAATCGTCCGGTTGTCGATTCCTCGCGCATGTTGAGCCGGGTGTCTCGGAAACCGTTCAGAGGCCTGGAAGATCCCCACGTGTGGATTGAGAACGGCAGATACTGCATGCTGGTCCATGATATGGGTTATGATGAGGAAGAAAACGGAGGCTGGTATTTTGAGAGCAATGACGGGATTCACTGGAGCGATCCGACCCTGGGACACCATGGGCCCACGCACTATTGGAACGAGCCCGGACGGCTGGAAACGCCCCTGATATTGCGGGACGGTTCGGGAGCCTCGGATTATCTCTTCGTGAACCGAGATACCGCAGGACTGGCTACGGGTTTTGTGTTCAAGATCAGATGAAAGCAGAGAATGGAGATCGAACTAACTTCTGTCTCCGTAGGAAATTTTTCAGAACATGAGTAGCGAGCTCAAGAACTTTTTCGACAGATTGAAGAACGGTGACCGTCTTACCGTCGCCTATCTTGGCGGCTCCATAACTTGGGGTGCGACGGCGAGCGATCCGCTGAAGACCTCGTATCGTGCGCTCGTAACGCGGTGGATGGAAGAGACCTTTCCGAGTGCGCATATAAAGTCCGTCGACGCTGCTATCGGCGGTACGCCGTCGAAGCTCGGCGTGTTCAGGATGGACCGCGATGTGCTTCCATTCACGCCGGACCTCACGTTCGTGGAATTCGCGGTCAATGACGGTGCTGATAAACCGGTACCAGATACAATGGAAACGATGGAAGGGATACTCAGGAAACTCCATCGCGCAAATCCCGCCATGGCGATTGTAATGATCATTATCGGGTCGGGATGGGACTATGGCTCAAACACACGCCCGCTGCATATCGCGCTCGCGGAGCACTACGGTATTGCGTATATCGATGTCGCCGGCGAGGTGATGAAGCGCGTCGCCTCGGGTCTTGACACGAAGCGCATCCTCACCGACGGATGTCATCCCTCTGATGACGGGTATCGACTCTACGCGGATATCATTACCGGCGTACTGACAGAAAAGTTCCGTGCTCGCAACGATGAGAAAGCATTCCCTGCGCCGATGACGCAGAACCGATACGAACATGCGCGCATGATCGAGCTCTCAACGCTGCTCCCGCACGAAGGATGGACGCCGGCAAGCCCTTCGCTCATCGGTACCTGGTTCGATCATCAGCCCTCACGGTGGTTCTCCTCGACTATCTCGCCTGTGACGGATGGTTCACGACTTGCTATCGATCTCGTCACCGGCGGTATCGGGCTTTACTATGAGATCGTACGCGGCGGGGGGGACATCGTCATTTCGTCGGACGGCGAGGAAGTGCTTCGGGTATCGACGGCAATGAGCCTGCACTATGCGCGTGTGGCGTTCTCGTTCGTGTTGTTTGACAATGTACTACGGCGAACGATCGCGCTCATCGCTCCGAAGAAAGAGAACGTGAAGATCGCATATCTGCTCTGCTGCGGTTCTTGACTGCAATTTTGCGCATTTTCGCGATCTATTTCAAACGGAAATTACGGAATATGCCCACAATATGGACGAATTTGCCGATGCGTAGACGGCATGGGGGTATGAAAGGTGTTGCCGCGGGAAAGAAATATCGGTAAATTCGGACGGAATTACGATGCTTGATGGGGGTGGGGCAGGGTAAGCGAGGGCGGAAGGCGGTGATGGTGGCAAATGAAAACTTCTTTTATTGCAGTATCAATCGTCCATAATTCATTCTGTTCTTGTAATTATCGTTCTTCCCGCACCAGAGCATCTGCCACTTGCGCTGACCGCTCGTATTGTTGTCTATGCCCGCATCGAATCCCATGACGCCGCCGCCTGAAAGCCGTGCGCCGTTTATCTCGCCCCAGGGTATGCGCACTTCAAGCGAATATCCCGATGCGTTCTCTGCGGTGGCATGGGTAATGGACGCAGGATCGATCTGCTTGTCCGTCATGCCGCGCTTCATGCAGAATATGCCGGGGTGCTTCGGCGTCGGTAAGCCGAAGAGCATTTGAAAGCAGTGCTTCGTGAACGTGGGCGTATCGAGCATGGCGTCCGGGTCCGTATCGATGAAAAGCTCAAGCGCATCGCCGTCCCATGCGGCGTCCCTGTCGCGCCGTTCACCGCGCCCGCCCGCCTTTTTCACGTTCATGCCGATGTAAAGTGCATCCGCATCGTACACCACGGAGATAACGCCGGAGAATTCATCGGCGCCGCTCCACGAAGATGCATCGCCTTCTTTTATCTGCTCACGCCGGTCAAGGATGACTCGTGCGGTATTTGCCCATTCAGCCGTGGTAAGCGTGCCGTCCACGGTTATCGGGGTCGACAGCGCCGTGCACATCCGTGACGGTTTGGGATATATCGTTGCCGGGAAATCGTATATCCTGTCGCCGACCTCGGCCTGCAGGAGTATCGATGCTCTCGACCATTCGCTTTTTGCTTCAAGCGGGAGGAAGAATGTCTTCGCACTGAGCGCCGGTATTATTTTCTCTTTGCCGGATACCGGAAGCGTTACCGCATCTCCGCGTACGCGGGCATTGATGAAGCAGGATACGTCCTCGGGGGCTGTGTTCTTTACCTCGAAGGCGAGCGCCGGCGATGCGCCGCGGAAGGAATACTGTGCGAAAAGCTCAAGCGGATTCTTTCCGCGTACCGTAACCGACTCAAGGAGCGCGGTGAACGCTGATTTGTCGATGCTGGCAGGCACAATGTAGAACGGCGTATTGTCGATATCCATAACGATGTCACTTCCGCCCGGAACATCGATGGTGTTCCCCATGATATTGATGAGGCGTACTTTGCCAGCCGCTTTGGGGAATGTCATGATGAAGGGCTTATTCCCCGGGTCATAGCTCCATGCCGCTGCTATCGGTCCTGCGGCACGTTCGTAGAGATAGAGCTTGGTGCGGCCTGATGTCGTTATCTGCTTCGTGAAACGAATGCCGGTGAACTCGCGCGCAAGCGTATTGTTGATGACAAAGAGATGGCTCGGGATAAGATCGCCGCTCAGGAAATCGGACGAATGCCAGTAATTGGGGGCGAGCTCGGACTTCTTGAGATAGCCGCACGGTATGGTGAATGACTTTCCCACTCCGCTCGCTGCATCGATAAGATATCGCCGCGCAAGCTCATGTCCCTTGATAAGGGGCTGGAGATAAAAGTCGTTCTTCGTCGGTTTGCCGAGATAGTAAAGCTCGGAATTCCATATCTCCTTCTTCTCGCCGCCGTACTTGTTCACGAGCGCGCGTATGCCGGCATTGTTCGCCTCCGCGGACATCGGCGCCGACCAATCGAGCGGAGCGCCGTACGCGTGATACGACACGACATCGCAGTGCGTAAGCGCGCCGAGCTTGAAGCATTCCTCGAGGAATTTGCCGATATTGCCGCCGAGATCACCGGTGGCGCAGAAACCGACGACGCGCGCGTTGGGGTCCGTTTCCTTTATGATGCGGTTCATCATCGCAAGATATGCGGTGTAATACTCCGGGCTTATGTTCACGTTCGGTTCGTTCAGTATCTCCCAATGTGTAATGCGCCCTTTATACCGCGCAACACATGCCTTAACGAAGCGCTGCCATTCCGTGAGTTCTTCGGGGGGTGTAAGACACATGCGCGCGCCCTTCGCCGCTTCCGCCGCGTTCGCGCCGACGCCGAATTTCATACGCGGTATCGCCCATTCCGGGAAATATTCGGGCTCCCATCCCTTCGCGGGCTCTCGTATCCACCACCAGCCGCCGAGCGTGGGCATGACCTTCATACCGCGCTTCATCGACTCCTCAAGGAAGCGGTCGGCCATGGCCCAGTCGTATTTCCCTTCCTCGGGCTCGATGTGCCGCCAGAGGAGCATGTCATTGTCGCTGCCGCCCCAGTCGCGTACGATGCGGTGCCCGCCTTCGGCATAGAAATCGAACCAGTCGCTCACGGTATTGCCGAAGAGCACGAAGAGCGGCCTGTCCTTAAAGCCCACGCCGAGATTGACCGCATGCGGAAATCCCTGTCCCGCAACGGCATACCCGTCGGTGAACGCGCTCGTTTTTACTGAATCGATGACGGCAAGATCGAGCACACTCGTATCGGCGACAGATCCATTGACGATAAGTTCCGCGGTCAGCGTATATTTCCCGCGCTTCATCGGCGAGACATTGTCTATCATCTCCACTGTTGATGCATCCGCTCCTGCATTCACGAGAGCCTCGCTGGTCTTTACCGTTCTGCCGAAATAATCGTCGACAACGCGGTAGGATATCTTTGCGGATACCGGCGCGGTCCCATTATTGCGTACAACGGCACGCACCGGATATGCTTCGTTCGCCGAGAGGGTATACGCGCGCGCACGCGTTCTCGATATACCGAGCTCTAGTGCGGGCGGGACATACAGCGTGCTCTCGCCTTCATCCATCTGTACGGCGTCAAGCCAGAGCGTCGTATCTGCATCGAGGGCGGTACGGACGCTGGTGTTGCAGTGCAATTGTATATGATAGTACTTCCGCCCCTTGGGTACCGCGTGCGAGAGCGAATAGTCCGCCCATGCCGTGCCGACAAGGCAGGAGCGCTCCGTGCCGTTATAGATGTTTTCCTCCTCCGCGCTTCTCAGATCGAGCACGACCTTGGTGTTTGGGCGCGATGCCTTCATGCGTATGGAGAACGTATATCGTTTGCCGCCTTCAAGCGCGACTTCTTTCATTATCACCTTTACGCCGGAGCCGTTCACACACTCAAGACGCACGCTCGCTCGGCCATGCACGCTCTCATTCGAGTCGATGCGCGGGAGCGCGAACGGGATATCGGCCGCTTCTTTCGCCGCCGGTACCGCGCGCTGTACGCCGTAACCCTCAAGCCCCGTCTCAAAGCTTGAATTCTTGATGAGATTCTTCGCGGAAAGTACGGCCGCCGCACACATAGTGAGCGTGATGATGCGTATCGTTCGTTCCATGACAACCCCTATTTCTGTGTAAGTTTGACTTCGTCGGCCCAGATGACGTTCGGGCCTTTGACCATGATGCGCGCCATGACAAGCCGCGCGGGAAGATAGTATTTCGCGTCAGCAGCATCTGGTATGCGCGCGTCGAAAGTAAAGCGCCGCCAGGCGGTATCGAGCGTGACATAGGTCTGCTTGAACCAGTGCGTCTTTCCCGGCTGATGTCCGTCTATCATGAGCCTCGCCGCGGTCTCGGGCTTCTCTGCTTTCATCCAGACAGAAAGACGATATTCCTTTCCGGTGATCGCGGGTACGGCCACGGACACGACGCCGTTCTCCGTATCCGCTGCCGTGAACGATGAACCGTCAAGCTTTAGGCTGCTTTTGCCGCGTATGAAATCGGCGGAGTCATCGGTCGATATTTTCAGCGGCGGGCGTTTTTCCTTCTGCCAGCCCAAGCCGTCGGCCCAGCACACGGGGAAATCGCCGTTCGCGTTCAGTTCAAAATCGGCATTGGGTATGAGAGCCCCTTTGAGCTCGTCGTCCGATAATTTCCAGAGCGCGGCATCGTCGGCCCAGAGGTTGGCGGCCGCGGAATAGCCCTCAAGATACACCGAGAATTTCGCCGATGTGCTTTCTCCCGAATTGAAGAAATGATACACGGGCACCCAATACGCGAACTCGGCATTGTGCGATGTGTAGGTGAAGAGCGGTTCGTTCTTCGCATTGCCGGCGAAGAAGCCGAGCCCGCGTACGATATGCGTATCGTCCGTAAATTCCGAGCGAAACCAGAGGCGCATCGCATAGAACGCGTTCGGGGATACGGTCACGGTCTGCTCAAGGAATTTGTGATGTTTGTCCTTATCGTACGCTATCTGTGCGGTACGCGGTCCTGCAATACCGCCCTCAGCCGTCGTCCAGGGATGCTGCATGGCCCACTGGCCGCTCTCCTCGAACGATGCGTTCTTCAATTCATTGGGGACATTCCGCATCGCCTCCGCCGCTGACACGTTCATATCGATACGTTCCGTCTTCGCAGCACCCTTTGCCGCATCCGCCGATGCATAGAGCGCCTTCGCCTCCTCGAGCGTAAGCGCATTGTCGTAGACAGCGACGTCGTCGATGGATCCGGAGAACACCGCTGTGCCCGCATCGCTGTAGGCGCCGATGATAAGCGGCACGGTGGGAGTTACGATGGAGCCGCTTCGTTTCATCGATCCCGCCGCTTTGCCGTTGAGATAGATATACATCGCCTCGCCGTCATACGTGCACACGACATGATTCCACTGTCCGGGTACGCTCGCTGCCGTTGCGCCGAGCCGGTACCCCCAGGCTATCTCCGCTGACGGGAGCTGCCAGATGATGATGTTGCCGTTCATGAAGATGCGGAACCCCTGCTTGCCGTCGCCGATGCAGCAGGCAAGATGCGGATCTTTCTGATCACTGTCGCTCTTGAACCAGAGCGATATCGATATGTCCTTTACCCGAAGCGGCGCCTTCACGATGACCGCGGACTTTTCCGCCGGCGTGAATTTGAGCGCGCTCCCGGACCGCCCGTCCGTCCAGGTACAATTCTGAGCGAGAGCAGTAACGGCGCCGGAGACATCGGCGGTGCTTGTCCCCTTGTCCTCGTCGAAGGGGAAACGCAGGACCATCTCCGCTGAACAAAGCGATGCGAACAGCATGAAAACGGCTATCGAACGCATGGGGGATCTCCTCGAACACGTCATATCAGAACGTACCGTACTGATGATTATAGCGCACAGTGAGTAAGATGTTCTCGGCGGATATTAATGCCGCTTGGTAAGATCTGCGCGTCACTTTGCAGAATGTGCGGCGCCTCATTCAAACACACACTGCGAGAGGTTCTGCGGCTGTTTCCAGAATTCCTTTCCCGGCGCTGTTGTCACGCCCGACTTCCGCGCATCATTCCCTTTTTCATCGGCTGCATCGGCATCATTGATCATAATGCCGAGCCCTATAACGCCTTTTTTGAGCGGCACCGGTATGATGTATTTCTTCGGGAAACGAAGCTCGTACACCGTGCGTTTTCCCGCCTCATCGCGAACGACCTTGATGTCAACGCCCTTTTCGCTGACGGCGTTCTCGAGGAAGGCGACCTGTTTTTCCGGCGTGAGATTCCTGAACACTTCGTCGCCGGCGCTGCCCTTGCCGAAGATATAGGCGTAATCCTCATACATGTTCGGACGTTCTGCCGTGCCGTCCCTGAACGGATCGAGAAAGATCTGCACGCTGTCGCCAGTCCACATGCCGCCGCCGGACTTCGACTGACGGTGGGCGTTATCCTTCACATCGAGCGCAAGATACAGGTTCTCATCGTCATAGGTGAGATATGCCGCTGCGGATATATCGTCCATGCCGCCATATGCGCCTTTTGCGAACTCGATCACATCAGCCCGATCATGTCCCATCGGTATCGGGCGATATCCCTTCCAGTCAGAAAGGTCGCCGTCAATAGTGATGCTTCCCTTCGCCCGCTCGCAGATAAGCACCGGTATCGATGTCCTCACATCACGGGAGGACTTCCCGTTCGCGATCACCGCCCCGGCAACGTTCACCGCAAAGCGCGCCTTCGTTCTGTCAATTGACGAGGACACGTCAGCGGTGATCGCTTTCGCAGCGAGCGGCGGTATCGAGAGGCTTTCCTTTATGCTTATGCCGTTCACCGTACCGGCAAATTCCCCGGAGAACACTTTCGTGTCGCGATTATTGACGGTAATTGAAAGCGTGCGCGCCTCGCTCATGCTAAGCGCAGCATCGATGATCTCATCCTCGCGGAATTCGATGCGCGAACGGTCGAGCGCCGTCGTGAGATCGCCCACACTTTTGGCGCGAATGTAGTGCGGCTGGAAATCGATATCGAACACCGCGCTCCCGTCCTTTATGTCGACGGCAAGCGGTCTGCCGAACGAATCGGTCATCTTGAGCTTCGCCGCGTCGGCAAGGCGGAAACGGTACGGCGCACGTTCACGGCGTTCAAGCGCATCGTCCCAGTCCCAGAGCACGGCAATGCCGCGGCCCTCGCCGTTATCGAACACATAGGTACGTGTCGTCTTCGCATAATCGTATGCCCGGACGAATTTCGCGTTGCCGAGGATGTTCGCCGCATAGTTCACGAGCGTGCCGAGCTCGGTGGGAACACCAGTGATATGGTCCATTGCATAGGCGCTTGTCCAGTAGAGGAACATCTTCACGCGGTCGCTGTAACGGAGCGTAGTAAGAAAGCTACGCATCGCGAGCGAATACCCCACACGGTCGCCGATGATGTCGCCGGTAAAGCGCGAGAAGCGTATGCCGTCCTCGCTCAAGGGCTTCGTCGGCAGAATGCCGAGCTTCGGGATATTATTGCGCGCATACAGCCCGCCCTCGGTGTACCATATATCGCCCTTAAAACCGTTCTCATCGGCCATGGCAATGAGCGCCTCGGTGTCCTTCTCAAGATCGGGCTGTTCGGGTTTTGCGCGGTAGGGATGTGTCGCGAGTATATCGAAATATTTCGCACCGCCGTTCTTGAGAATAAGGCCGAGCCAGCGCCGCGCATTCTCATGGTTCTCCCACGGGTCGGATGAATAGACGACGGCATCGGGTATCTCTTTTTTCAGTATGCCGTAGACGCGTTCCATCATCTCAACATGCGTCTTCGGATTGTAAATGCTCGGTATCGTAAGCCTGTCCATGTACGGCTCATTCATGTACTTCCAGTACTTGTGATGCTTGAACGTGCGGAAATATTCGGGGAGCGAATCGAACATGCGTTTCATCGTGGGGCTCTCGAGCGATGTCTCGAAGCGGAGATTGGTGAATATGGAGAATATCCCCGTCCCGCGGTCGGTCGTATGATTGTCGCCGAATATGCCGGTCATCATCAGTATGCCTTCATCATCGAACGCCTGATAAAGCTCTTTGGGCACCGGGAACATGCCGCCGGTCTGGAATGCGCCGAGACCGAGCTCGCGCGCCCGTGCCGCATGCGATACGGGTACCGGATTGCCCCAGGAAAAGATGAGGCGGTTCTTCATTGAAAGAAGGCGTTCTTTGGTGAACGGGTTGATGACCATGACGCGGAAGAAATCATAGTCCTCAAGACCGGATGAATCTTTCGTAACGACCTTGATGCTGTATGCACCGACATAGTCCATGGCATCGGGGACATCTATCAGTGCGGTGTGCCTGCCCGCGGACGCAAGAGGAACACCAGCAAGCGACTTCGTGAACACCTCGCGCTTATAGTAATCGCGTACGATGACCTTTGCGTCGACCGTGCGGCCCACGGACGTATTGTTGATGAGCGTCACGGATAGCTGCTTCGCGTCGTTCAGGTACTGCACCTCGCCCGTGCCTTCAAGTGATATGGACACGGGCTTGACGGTGAACTCGCTCGCCGATTCGGCTTGCTCCAGCTGGATGGAATCGATATAGATGTTCACAAGGGGTGTTGTCATCTTCGGGACTATGGCTCCCGCGGACCAGCCGATGCCGAGCGTGAGTGCTCCCGGCGAATCGGTAGCGGTGAACGTCGTCGTATACCGCTGCCAGGACGTGCCGACGCCGAAATATTTATCGTGCATCCACTTGCCCCAGTTCTTGGTGACTATTATCATCGTCACGCCGGTGGGCTCATCGGCTTTCGCGTAGAAACTGAACGTGTACTTTTTCCCGGGGATGGGCTGGAATGTATACGGTGATATCGTCCCCGGCATAGGTATGAAATTCGGATCGGTCTGTTTGCGAAGCTGTATGCGCGCCGATGAGAGCCCATGCTGCGACTCATTGGATACGACACGCAGCCATTCTCGCGCATGGTCCGGATCGGCGATATTGTATCCAACGCCGCCCATTTCCCAGCCGTGCAGTCCCTCTTCAAAACTCGGGTTCTGTATGAGATTGCGCGACGCCTTGTAGTTCGGCAATTCCACGCGGTTATATTTCGCCACCTGATACGGATCACTGTCATCGGTCGTTTCCGTTTTGAGAGACTGTGCCTTTGCCGCGCTCACTTTGCGCATGTCGATGACGACCTCGGTCTCCTGTTCAGCGTTCACCGTAAGCCAATAGTCTATCTGCGCCGGGCGTTCATCGCGGAGGTCATGCGCACCCTTCGGGGTGAACGATATAGCATAATCCGGCTTGTCGGTGAAGAATTCCACCGTCCCCGATGTAAGTTTCGGCGCTTTCGCCGCACCGATGGTCATGACCTCGCCGCCGTCGCGGTAGGCAAGACCGTCCATGACCGCTTTGTTGAAACGCAGTCCGAAGAAGCGGTAGAACTGCCAGTCGCCGACATCGATGAACTTTGTTTTGATGCGGATACGCCCGTCATCCTCGATGACAGCGCGCATCTCGAAGGCCGCATCCGGCCGTGCCGGGCAGCCGGTCTTGCCGCGTACGATGATCTCGCGCTTTTCCACGTTCACATCAGCAGAGACGGTCGTCTTCTCGTTCGCTTCTCCGTAACAGGACTTATCGCCCCACAGGAGCCGCAGACGGAACATCTCAAGGCCGTTCACCTGGTAATTGAAGCCGCCCTTGGACAGGACAAGCATTTTATCACCGGCGGTTATCACCCCTTCCTTGCCGAGCGTCGGCATGATGAGCGGTGTTCCGTCGGGTGCGGTAAGGAATTTATTCGCCGATCCTGCGGCCGCGGAGGGGGCCGGTTTTTTCTGAACAGCCGCTGACGGAATAAAGGTGAATTCCTCGGCAGCCTCGTTCTCAGAAAGCGCGCGGCTGAACACGCGCACCTCATCGATGACGCCGGTGAATGAGCCAACCCCGGCGCGTTTGCCGATAAGGAATTTCGCTGCTGTGCTCGCCGGCCCCCATGTCCCGCTCTTCTCCGCCGTCCGCTTGCCGTCCTGATAGAGCGTGAAACCGGCTTTCGTGAACACAACGACTATGTGATGCCAGGTATCATCGATGACCGGTGTCCCGATCTTCGCCGCGACGATCTGCGGCGTACCACGCGCCCCGATCTCGAAATTACCGGTGCCCGTCATGAGATTGATGTCAAAACCCTTTGTTGATTCGTATCGGCTCACCAGCCCCGTCCAGCCGCTGCCGCCGGAGACCGGCTCTGCCTTTATCCAGAACGATATGGAAAAATCCGATGTAAAGTCGATCTTTTCCGACGTACCGCAATCGACATATGTATTGCCGCTGAGCTTCAGTCCGCCGCCATGACGTCCGGCTACCCAGGAAGCCGTGCCTATGACAGCAGCGTCAATGCCGTTCCCCGAACGGTCCTTGACGATATCCCCGTTCGAATCTTCAAAGCCCCACCATGCGGCAAGTCCTTCATCCGCTGCATGTGCCGTGATCAAGGCCGAAGCCATAAGCGCACCGGTAATGATCGCCCGGATCATCATACGTCACCTCGTTCATGCTTGAGTATTACATGCCATTGTATCATGGATCTGCTGAAATGCGTATCAGCCCGCAAGGGACGGCAATGCATCCGCGACAGCAACGGCAACACAGGAGTCCGCAGCGCCGTAGTAGATGAACCATTTCCCTTTGAAATAGACCATGCCTTCGAAAAAGATGTCACCGGCGACGTATTGTCCCGACAATTCGTACGATGCCTCGGGTTTGAAGAACGGCTCATCCGTGCGGGCGAGGCAGCGCTTTGTGTCGTCCGCATCAAATATCGCACATCCGGCAGCATAGCGGTTACGTATATCAGAGAGAGGATAATTCCCGCGGGCGCTTCCGTTATAGATGACGACGATGCCGTCATCGGTCAAGACCGCAGAAGGACCGCCCTCAGTAATGGATGCATCGAACATGTCTTCACGCTTGGGAAGGACGACATCGCCTGCATCCCAATGGATTCCGTCATCGGAAACGGCGCAGGAGATATTCTGTTCGCCCCAGTACATGACATACTTTCCGTTGACCTTCGCGGCGATGAGACGGTCATTTTTCAATGCACAGACAATGGCGCCTGATTTTGAATGACGGTCACGATCAGCCCCGGAGAATGCAGGACCGTGCTTTGTCCAGGCACGAAGATCGCGTGATGTTGCAATTGCCAGGCGCGGGAGCTTACGGTTCCACTGCGTATAAGTAAGGACATACGTGCCGTCCTCCATCTCCACAAGGCGCGGGTCTTCGCAGCCGCCGTCCCATTCATATTCCTTCTGCGTGCTGTCGGGGAATACTACCGGTTCTTTCTCGCGGCGGAAATTGATGCCGTCGTCGCTTACCGCTATGCCGAGACGTGAGGTGTGCGCCCCGATCTTCATCGCTCCGGTATTGTCCTCGGCGCGGTAGAGAAGATGTACTTTCCCGTCCCTTACCACTGCGGCGGGATTGAACGTGTGCAGCGCTTCCCATTGTATCGGACGTCCGCGCATGGGGCAGTCGAATACGGATGCCGGATCCGGTGTAATGACAGGGTTGCCGGGAACACGCGCATATGACGGTATCGAAAGTGTCCGCTTGTGCATGGTGGTCTCCTTACATGCTCAAATGCGCGGCGTCACGCAGGAATGGGCGGTGATATTCCGGTATCGATCCCTGTTTGTCAGGGCCGACATTGAGCAGCAAATTCCCGCCGGCATTGCGCGCCGTACGAAGCCAATCGGCAATAGCGAGAGCGGATGGATGCGGATAATAACGCCCCTCAATGAAGAACCATTCCGGATTGAGGCTGGTGCAGTACTCCATCGCGATCCAGTTTTTACCGCCTTGCTCGTCGATAAAAACAGGGTCCATGCGCGTATCTACCCGGCGGCCTCGGTAAATGAAGTTGAAATGCTCTGAGGTACGAATGTCCACCGGCAGATACTTGATCGCGCCCGGCCTATCGCTCGATGTATTGTTGACGACCAGACAATCCGGCTGCAGGCGGTGTATCATTTCGTACAGCTCGCGCCAGCGCCAGCGTTCTCCGCGGCTGTAGCCGGGGGTGCGCTCGCGTTCCCAGGTTTCATCGAATTGCCAGGTGCGGGTCGGGTGATCCTTGTCCCACGCCCCGTCGAACCACAGTTCGATCACATCGCCGTACTGCGTGAGGAGCTCCTCTATCTGCGCGAACATGAGATCGCAGTAGGCGGCATCATCTTCGTAGTTCGGGAAATTACGGTCCCACAATGAATAATAAAGCCCGGCGCGTATACCCGCCTTGCGGCAGCTCTCCGCAAAGCGGCCGACGACATCCGGCCTGCCGGGGCTGTTGCGTACACAATATTCGGTATGGCGTGTCGGCCACAGGCAGAAGCCGTCATGGTGTTTCGCTGTCAGCACGGCATACTTCATACCGGCCTCGGCGGCGACTTCCATCCACTGATCGGTGTCCAAGTGTGTCGGGTCAAAGTTCGCAGCCGGGACCCTGCCGTCGCCCCAACTGCAGCCGGCAAAGGTGTTCATCCCGAAGCTTACGAACATGCCGTACCTGAGTGTGAGCCATGCTGTCTGTGCGCGGGTAGGAGACGGGACGTTCATGTGCTGCTCCAGCGAGATGACATGCATTCCATGAAGCGATAGGGAAATGAGAAGATCATTCGTGAAGATCGTCCATATGAATAATTATAGGAACATTCCGATGCCCCGGCCTTGATTATTCGGCCGTTTCATAGCATTATCCGGCCATGCAGCCCCGGCACATACGCGTGGACACGAAGGGTTTTTTCTTCACCGTCTCACGCCATACGCTCTCGCGCGACTTTGAGATGCACACCCATAATGTCACCGAACTTGTCGTCGTCATCGGCGGTGTTGCCGAACATCATATCAACGATGCACGCCATGTGGTCCGGCGCGGCGATGTTTATGTCGTCAATCCGGGCACGGCGCACGCCTTCAGCAGGACCGAGGGGACTGTCATTTACAATCTTTCATATCCGGCCACGCTCCCGGCGGACATTGCCCCGGAACTTGCCCGTATTCCCGGGTATCAGTCGCTTTTCGTGATCGGCCCGCGGTCGCATGCTGCCAGCGGATTCGCCTGCCGTCTCATGCTTTCCACGCATGATCTTGCCGTGCTTGAACGGAAGATCGAAACGCTCTGGGCTGAGCTCCGCGGAAAAGAGCCGGGATATGAGGCGCTCGTTAAGGCGTATTTCACCGATATCCTTGCCTTTCTTTCACGGCGCTATGTACCCGCATCATCTGCACCCGCGGCGGGGACGTACTACAAAGCGGCGCATGCTGCGAGTTTCCTTGAATCGAATTTTTCAGATAATATAACCCTTGCCGGTGCGGCAAAGGCAGTCGGTCTCTCGGTGCGCCATCTCACGCGTCTTTTCGGAGAATGCTTCGGTGTAAGCCCCATCGATTATCTCCTTCGTGTGCGCATCTCCCGCGCGGCGGACATGCTCCGAAGCAGCGATGCGAGCGTAAGCGATATCGCCTATGATTGCGGTTTCTCGGACAGCAATTATTTCACGCGCATGTTCAGGCGCGAAACGGGAACGACGCCCGTGCGCTACCGGATGAACGCCCGGCTCGATACGGCAGCGCGGTAGTATACGCTCAGGAATGGAGGCATCATGAAAAAAGATATACGCATGCAGAAGCTCATCGCCTTCCAGCGCAATGAGGTGACCGAGCATATCGTCTACAGCGCGTTCGCCAAGCGTGCGACCGGCGAGAATAAGCGCATACTCGAGCAGATAGCCACCGACGAGCTCAGGCATTATCATCAGTTCAAGCGCTTCACCGGCATCGACATCATGCCGGATCGGCTCAAGGCAGCCTTCTACATATTCTGCGCGAAGATATTCGGCCTCACGTTCGGCATCAAGCTCATGGAGAACGGGGAGAAGCGTGCTGAGATAGCGTACGAACACTTCGAGGGGAATATGCCCGAGATCGTGCGCATCGTCCGCGATGAATACAAGCATGAGAAAGAGCTCATCAGCATGATAGGCGAGGAACGCCTTGCGTACATGAGCTCGATGGTGCTTGCGCTCAACAATTCGATACAGGAGTTCACCGGCATTTCGGTGGGGCTTACCTTCGCCATGCAGAACGGCGGCCTCATCGGCGCTACCGTGCTCATCAGCGGCCTTGCGGCAACGCTCGCCATGTCCGCGTCGGAATATCTCTCACAGAAAGCGGAAGGCGCACATGACAAAGGTATAAAGCCGATACGCGCGGTGCTCTATTCAGGGAGCATCTATCTATTCATCGTGCTCACGATTGTGACGCCGTATTTTTATATGAAGAACTGCTATCACGCGCTCATGATAGCGATAGCGTCCGTGCTCTTCATCATCGTGGTGTTCACGTTCTTCATGGCCGTGGTCAAGGGACTGCGTTACCGCACCGTGCTTCTTGAAACGCTCGGGGTATGTGCCGCGGTCGTGCTCGCATCATTCCTCATCGGGAGCGCGGCGGGGATGGTGTTCAATACGAAGGGTGTGCATTAGAGGGGAAAGAAACCCCTATCCCCGCCGATAAAATATTTCTCACTTCAAGAAGTTATCCGGCTCCCCTTTTGAAGGGGAAAGGGGGCGGGGGTTAGGGGTTATTTACTGCAAGCAAAAATAAGGTTGTAAGTACACTTATCATGACAACCCAAATGGGTTTCATTTTCTGTATCCATTGCTGTATACATTAAACAGAAAATTTGTTTTTATGGACTCGTTTAACGCTGCACCATCTTTATCTATTCTCACTTTCACATCATGGCGATAAATGTTACCTGATTTATCATATTTAATTGCGTAATACAACTGTGATTGCGACAGAGAAATATTGGTCACGGCATAGATTTTTATTTTTTTGATTGGATCAAATATAAAATCTTCAGTAATGTCTGTCTTGTGCGTTATCAATGCCATTTGTATATTTGGAATATAGGAATAGCTATATTCCGCAGAGTCTTGGCCGGAGAATATTAACATCCCATTGCGATAAATCATACACCAATCCAATGGTCTTCCATCGGTAGGTATGCGTCCCTCCGGAGGCGTCCAGGAAAGCTCTACAGATAACATGTTATAAACGTAGCCATTATAGTAGTAAGAAGACGCTCCTTCAATTACACCATTGATTGAGATCATTCGTTCACCCGATGCATTCATTATACCTGAAAACAAGTCCTGAAACACCTCTCTTTTGTTTACGTCGAGAAATTGGATGGCAATATTATAGCTATAGGTAAGCTTGCTTAGTGCTTGCGTTCGAGATATATCAACTTTTACAGAGCTTATCTTATTGGTTTGAAATACGCCAGGGAGTTTGTCCTGAACAGATTGATACATAAGCGGATCATAGGTGGTGTAAATCAATTTAACATCAGAAATGCTGGCAACGCTTTTTGTTACGGTTTCACGCATAAATTCTTTTTTTATGACAGCACCATCCTTGTTTCGTATAACAAGATAATCACTCTCCCTGACAACGCTGAAATTAGCATTTGCGGTTTTTTTAAGCAAATAATCGTTCATAACGGAGCGTTCGATCCAGCCCTCAATATTCCGAGTCGTGTTAACTTTTGTAAAATATTTGTATTCCTCGACAACTTTGATGATTTCATTGCTATTTACTTGATCAATTATTTTACTCGTGAAATCAGGCCATTCGTATACATTTCCATTTGTACCTAACACCTGACAAAATTTATCCTCATCTAATTTGACCTGTTTAGGGATGTATTTTTGTGGTTCAAACGAAATATTCGTCCGCCCTTTTTCATCGATCCACTTTATAAACTCGCCGTCTTCGTATATCACCTTAAGTTTCGCCAAGTCAAGGTGGCCGGGGATTTCCTTGATGCTCTTAGGGTCTATCTTCAGCTTCGGCATGCTGGTTCGTAGGGATTGGGTGCCGGGGGCGCAGGAGAGGATGAGGAAGGAAAATGCGATCATCGCGTTCAATGCTGTTTTTCCGCTGGGCACACTCACCCCATCCCCCAGCCCCTTCCCCTCTCTCACAGGGAAGTGAGAGAGGGGAAGGGGAGAAGAAGAAATATCGTTGATCTTTTTCAATACTTCACTGCTGTTATGTATTACCTCCTCATTCGAAAAGCGAATGGTACGAATGCCGAAATTACGCATGATCGAGCTTCGCATACGGTCATACTCCTCTTGGGCTTTATGGATCGAACCGTCTATCTCAACACACAACTTGCATTGAGCGCAATAAAAATCGGCAATAAAGTAATACGCCTTCCCGTCATCAATATACCGAATCGTATGCTGACGAGTGAACTTCATCCCGCCGAGTTTTCTGCCGCGTAGATGTTTCCACAATTCCCTTTCAGCGGAAGTCTGTTCAGCACGTAATCGACGTGCTGTTACCGTAGATCCTCTTAGCATCACACCATCCCCCTATCTTTTCTTACACCTTCCTTCTCTCACACGTGCGACACTGATGTTGCAGTCGTTGCAATACACGGTGACGCCTGTGTGCCTAGCGGGAACAATTCCCATATAATCATACTATAACATGCGGGATTGGATACACAATGGCAATTCATTGACAGTACTTGTGATCTCCCCCTCTCTCACATCCCCGTGAGAGAGGGGGAGCCCTGAGGGGGTGAGTGTGCGATCGCGACGCAGTATTATTTACTGCAGGAGGCGCTGTTCTCCGGAGATCGCGCGTATCGATTCGACATCCTGCGTGCATTCCATGCAGCCGAGGTATTTCCCCGTCTCATCGCGGAGCGCGAAAAATTCGATGAGTATCTTATGCTTCGATCCGTCCTTTACCGTCATATCGATATAGAACCGCGCTTTATCCCGCTTACCCGCTTTCATCTCGCCGACGATCTGTTCTACCTTGTGGAGACTTTCCTTCGGATGGCATTCGCGGAAATTCACGCCCATGGACGAATGCGGACGCTTGAAAAGGCGTTTGTCGTGCTGATTCCATCCGGCGACCTCGTCCTTCGCATCGATGACGGTTATCTCCATCGGGACCGTTTCGAATATCGCTTTCACCTGTTCGGGCGTTAATTGGTCGAGCATCGTGTACTCCTCGGGGATATGATGCTCTACTATATAAAATTATGAGGGGAATGCAATACACGTCCTCAGTCTGTCGCGAAAATACAGATCTTATGTATCGATTAGGAGCACAATCATTATACCATCAGCTGAATTGCTGAGAACAAGGGGTCATGACCCCTTGTTCTCTATTTTCGCGACGGTCTTTCCCTAGTACTTATACACCCCGCATGGCTTGCGCTGGAAGCGGAAATCGGTGAGCATCTTCGTGTACGCGTCGCTTATCGTTATGCACACCTCGCCGCCGCGAATGGGTTTCGCCTTGTTGAGGAAAATATCCCAGCGATGCCAGCCGCCCTTTAGCTCCCGGTCATGCATCATGGCCCCGCCGCCGCGATGGGGTGCGGGTATGCAGGCACGTCCCTCGTCCGCGCGATGCGACTGCTCGCCGTCGATGAAGCTTATCATCGGGCACTCGCAGAACGGCGCGAGCCGATACTTCGCATAGCTCCCGAGATGGAAATATCCCACGAGATGTATCCAGGGTGAATCCTTCAAGTCCTTAAGGAGGAGTGAGCGGTCTTCCAGCGTGAACGGCGCGAGTTTCTTTTCCGCGGTAAGATCGTCGATGGAACGCTTGGCGATATCGGCGAAACCTTCCGGTGAATCGTAATAGCCGATGGACAGTTCATGCGGTGTGACGAGACCGAATTCGTACTGCTCGCCCGTCCGCGTCTCTACGGTTATCTTCGCATGTGTTGGAACGAACGGTGCTTTCTTGTCAATGCCGACGATGATGGTCTTCTTCACGACCTTCGCCGTGAACGGATATTTCGCGAACGCCGCCTTCACGCCACCGGTGAACGGTATCTTCTTCGTGCCGGAAAGTACGGGCGATTTGCCGTAGTCGATGGTGATGTCCGAGTTGCGGTCTATCTTCACCATCGTGGGCTTGTCGAGCGCGGCTTGTATCGCTTTCTTAAGCGCGGCGTCGGTCATCTTTGCGTACCGTTTCTCAACGAGCATGCGTACACGGCTCACCTGATCGGCGATGGTGTTTATGGTGGTGGCCACGCTCATGTCGGTGACGCCGTGGCTCGCGAGCATGTTCTCGCCTATCGGCGTAAGCCAGCGCTGGGGGAAATTATCACCGCGCATGACGCCCCACATGGCACCGATGGTGGCCGCCGTGCAGTCAGTATCGTAGCCGCAGTTCGCGGTGGAGAGGAGTGCCTTGTCGAAGTCGTTCGGATAGTAGAGAAGACCGATGATAGTGAACGCTATGTTCTGCGGGGCTTCCGTGAAATTGGGATGACCGAACTTCTCGAGTATCTTCTCGCGGAGGGCGGGCCATTCACAGGTCCTGTACGTATCAAGCGCAAAGCGCACCGCGGCATAGGTCTGACTTTTTTTCGGCGTGTACGAAAGGCCGATAGCGATAAGCTCATCGATCGTGTACTTATCCTCGAACGCCGCCGATTCGAACGCGGCGAAGAACATCTCTCCCGCCATTCCTTCGAGGTAGTGATCGACCATGGCGTCCTGCATGGCGAAATATGCGGCAAGCGCCGGGCGGCGCGGGGCGAGCATTGCCCACAGTTCGCTCCGTATGGGGCTTCCCATGCAGTTGCGGAACGGGTTATCATAAAAGCCGGTGAGCGGCGGGACGAAGCCGCGGCGAATATTGAGATTGGCGACACCGTATTCATCCCAGGGGAATTGCACCTTCTCTATCCACCAGCGGGCGAGTATGCTCGAATCGACTATACCGCCGGCGTTCTCCACCGCTTCCAGAAAAAGGAGCTGGAGGTCGAAATCGTCATTGGGCAGAATGCCCGTGGGTATGGGGTCGTAGAACGTATGGTTCATAAGCACCATCTTGCCCTCAAGCGGGGTGCCGAGCGTACCCCCGATGGCCTTGCCCTTGATGCAGCCGACGATGCGTTCCTGGTCGGATATCTTTTTCATGATGGCTCCTTATGATGCACAATGGTAATATAGTTGCAGTGTAATGGCTCTGCGGGAATTATGATAGGTACGGCGGATATTGAACACCTCACCCCGCCGAGTCTGCCGCTCCTACTCACAAAGAATTTGTTCCGGCTCCCCGGAGCCGTTAAAGAAGCGGTCACCGAGCGGAGTCGAGGTGACGTTTTGCATGATCTGAACTCATTTCGCTCATTTCGACTCCGCTCAATGAACGAAAATCGGTTTTTGAGCAGCTAGGGGTGAGGTCTTGCCAGCACATAATCCACCGGTACAGCGGATATTCTCGGCAGGAAGCACCAGTCGCCGTCATTCGTTACGTTCCAGTACATATCGATGGCGGCGCTGGTAAAGGCGTATGCCTCGAGCGTGGTGATGCATCCGTCGCCGTTCAGATCGCCCTGGGAAAGTGATGTCATGAAGAAATAGGTGAATACGCCGTGCCCCCGAAAGCCGTCCCACGCCGCTTCATCCCCTGCCGCGCTTATCGTGAGGAATGGCGATGAGCCGGCATTGTCAGGCGAGACATAGCGTGCTGCCGCCAGTGAGAATATTCTTCCGATATCTATGTCGACGGTGTTGGTGTGATCCCTCGGCGTCGCATCGATGCTCGTCGCGTTCAGAACGAATCCGCCGGAATAGCATGAGTCGAGAATGGCGACCTTCTTCAGCGAGCTCACTCCCGAAAAAAGCCGCGAGAGCTCATTCCCATCAACGGTGTTCTCACAGACATTCGATGAAAGATCGGCGGCATCGCCGTAGAGAACGATCCCCGCATCGGCAATGACGCCGGTATGCCCGATATTCGATGCGCAATGAGAGAACGTTTCCTTGTCCACGCCATGTCCGGAGAAATAGAACAGTACGAGATCGTTCCTGTCCGCCACGTTCTCTACTGCGGCTATGTCGAGCGAGAGCTGTGCTGTCGTTGCGGCAGAATCCGTTCGCATGGTGACACTATATCCGTTCGATGAAAGGATATGCGCCATTGCGTCGGCATCGCTCGCTGCATACGAGAGCGCGGGAAGCGGAGCGCTATATCCCGAAATGCCGTACACAATCGCGTACCTGCTGACTGCGGACGACGGGGCGAAGGGACTGCATCCTGCAAGTACGGAGAGCACCATGATGAGAATATATCTAACGTACATCGACATCATTCCGCGCGGCATTCCCGAAAGCGAACGGGTAAAAAAGAATATCACATCGCACCCCGCAGAGGACCGCCGTCGATCGTTCGCCGAATATGATGAGATGCACGGGGAGCGATGCGCGCAGGGATATGAAACGCAATGCCGGGAGATACAGGTCGATATAGGGGGCAACGCCTCCGCCGAGGGAGCATTGATAGAGCGTGGTCGATCGAAAATTATCGAATTGTCCGATAGCGAATGCGGATACACCGAACGCCGTCGGCACATTCGTCGACAATACGGCCAACGGAACGCTCACGCCGACGGTCATCGATACGCCTTTGCGCGCGCGATAGATGATGTCATCGACGGGTGCTGATGCCGCCGTCTCATAATAATCGCCGCCGATGAAAACCGCGAAATTATCCCCGAGAGAAAGCCCGAACGATGCGCCGTACTGCAGAGAGCCCTGCACTCCAACGGGGAATTCCCCGTGCTGAGAGAATGCCGCTGCTACCGCCGCACCGCCCCCGATGAAAAACCCGCGCGCGAACACCGATGACGATGCAATGGTGAGCATCATTATCAGCGCAACATATCCATGCATGCCCCGTCGCATCAGAACACTTTCCCGATTATCGCCCCGGAATACCGGTTGAATATCGATCCGTCGCCGAACAACACTTTATTCCCGGCAACAGCGCGCAGTGCGGTATAGTTGAGGCCGTGCCGCGCATCGAGATCGATCGTGCGCAGGTAAGCATGTGTTCCTGCATCGAAGGTGACGATCTTTTGGAAATGTCCGTCCCGCAGATAGTAATGAAGGAAGCAGTTGAGCTCGCCGTCGTGTACCGCTGCATTGACCGCAACGATGCCGTTCCTGTCCGCCGGGAGAGAAGCGTAACGCGCGGGGAACAGTACCGCGGATGCACCAGTGCCCATGTCGATGATCTCGATCTCATGCATGCGAAAATAGACAACGATCATCCTGCCGTCATGTATCGATATACCGAACGGCTCGGCGGGATATCGCCGATCATACTGATAGAGATCAGTGCGCTCAAGTGTCGATGTGTCGATCGCGAGGATATGATTCGTGCGTTTCGCATCCGCGAACTTTACCGGACAATAGAGCCGACCCCGAGCATACGTCCCCTTGCCGGGTTCGATCATCGTTTCGAGATCATACCACGACTTGAGCCTGTTCCCGTTCACATCGAAGACCTCGAGCGAGAACCTTCCGTCGCGTGACATCTGTGCGCTTCCGACGAAAACCTTCCCGTCATATTCCGCGGGGGATGTGGGCAGTGCACGGGTGGCGATATGCCCGATGAGTTTCAGGTCATCACCGAACACCGCGACCCGGCAGCCGAACATACCGGCTCGTGCACCGTCGTCGGATATATACAGACGCCCATGTGCAGAGAAGAAACCGCCGGGGAAGGTGTTGATGGAAAATTCCGATACCGACGCAAACGTGCGCTCATCCAAGCCGTAGAATGTGCGCCCATTGTTGAGCACTATCATCTCAGTAAGGGCACGGCTGTGCTTTTTTACCGACAGCATGCAGTCATATCCCATGCATACGCTCGCTGCGGCGCATACCGCTGTTCTTACCATCGTGCTCATTCGGCATCGCCGTTCACGAAACTGACGAATGGATTATCCTTCAGATCATCGGGGGTGACCCAGATATCGTCATTGGCGGCTATCCATTGGCTGTAGGAACCGAGCGCGGGAAGCGACACGGTCACCGTCCACCAGAGTATCGGGAACGTATAGTTCACCCAATAGGTATAGTAGAACGTCTGATAGCGCTGTTCCAGGTTGACACCCATCGCATGCCAGGCTCGGAACGCCACTTTCGAGCAGTACCAGTTCTCATTATCCCAGCGATCGGTGAAGAACGAATATCCCTTACCGACGAATTGCGCCCCGTAATCGATCGCACCGCGTGCGGCGGCATCCGATCGACCGATGGCTCGGTACGAACACGCGGCTGTTTCCCCTTCCCATTTCGCTATCGTTTCATATCCGACCTGGGCAATGAAGCCGCTTCCGGTGCCCGAACCGCTCAAGCCGCTGCCGCTGCCGCTCGGGTTATTACCCGTCTGATCGGAAGCGCTCAGGAAAACACGCTGCGCGGAGAAATCGGGGTCATCTGCATTGAGGGTAAGCCGCGATCTGTCGAGTACGCCCGCATGCGACCAATGCGTACCGGTAGCGAGCCCTATCACCGCGGAAGCAAGGCCGGCGGTATAGCACAGGTAGATATCACCGTCCAGATTATCCGCGATATTCGCGTGGGTTATCGCCTTTGTCCGGAGTTTTATGGATAAATTCTTCTGGTGGCGGAGAAGGTCGTATTTCGCTTCAAGCGATCGCACCTTCGGCAGAAGCCCTTTTTTCTGAATGAAATCCGTAAGTACTGCCGTGTTCCCTTTCCCATACGCCTCCATTGCAACACCATAGAGGTCCTCGCGCACGCCCCAGCTGTTCGTTGATGCAAGATAATTCGATACCTGAGAAAAATCACCCGCTGTATAGAAGGCGAGGACGGCTTTGCCCCTTGCATCCAGCGCATTCGTATCCAGTGCTGCACGTTCTTCCATAGTAAGCTCCCGCGCTTGTGGATGACGCTCGGTGCTGATAAGCCCGTCATACAGGGGAAGATCCTGCATCAATTCCGCATGTGCGCTCTTGAATGCCCGCGCGGCGTCCGCTTTCAACTGCATGACCTCCTCGTCCTGCAGCGAAAGCGTAACGGCATCGGGAGCGAGAGGATTTCTCCCGCACGAGAACAGTGCGATGAGGATGACACCATACATCGCTGACGAAAAGAGATGTTTTGCGATATCGTTTTTCATACATGGCCCCTTTGTATATATCCTCCACCCCGTCCAAGGGCTTCGGTTTGCGCCCCTTTATAGCAGAGTATTGTTTTTTGTCTATCACCCGGAGGAGTGATTTTGTTGAATTCGATTTTCTACCCCTTTTAGGGTATACTGAAATACAGGTAATCAATGAAGAACATCGCTTTCATCCACGCGGGCATGTCGTTCGAATCCTACCTCGGGTCATACCTCTACGACGAAGTGTACCGCGGCATACGCGAGGCATGCCGGGAGCGCGGTGTCGTGTGCCGCTCCTACGATCGGCGATCGAATATAGCACGGCTCAGAGAACAGTTCGACGGATATATCGGCATCATACCGTCGCATTCGGAGATGTATCGCGCATGGAAACGGATCGGGAGGAAATACCCCGCCGTGAACATCATGATGGCGTCGAAGGATGCGCATGCCAATCTCGTGGCGACCGATGACCGCGCGATACTCACCATGCTCCTCGATCATCTCCGCGCGCAGGGGCATACGCACATCGGATATGCGGGCATCGCACGCGAATCATATTCGTACGAACGCTTCAACGCGTATCGCGACTATCTGCGAGCACGGGGAATGCCGATGGCGCAGGCCTGGGTGAAGGGCTTCTCGCTTCGCACCGGCCGAGCGGCAGGCACGCATTTCGATAGACCGTATTCCGTCCGGCCGCTCATCGGTGTCGATAAACGGCTGTCGACATTGTTCGCATCGATCGTCGGGAGCGATCGCCCGAGCGCGATGATATTCGAGACGGATTATCTCGCCCTTTCGTTCATTACGTTCGCGCAGAATAGCGGGATACGCGTTCCGGAAGATATCGCGGTGGCAGGCATCGATGACAATCGCGGACTTTTCCCGCGCTACCGCAACGATATGCTCACCACCGCCGCGCAGGATTTTTTCGCGATCGGCAACGCCGCGGCATCGCTCCTCTCCGACCTCATCGATACGAACGTCACTCCGGGACAGACCGTGCTCATCCCCCCGTCGCTCGTCGTACGAAGGTCGACCGCCCGTCGGAACATGACCGCGGGAAAGGATGACGCCGCGTTCAGGCAGGCGGTGCTCTCGCAGCTTGAGGCGCTCTATCGGGAACGGAAACCGGGGCGTCGCATATCGCGGAGTCTTGGGCTTAACCATAAATATTTCCTTTCCAAGTTCGCCGCCCTTTTCGGCGTTTCGTTCGTTGACTTCCTGGCCGAGATACGCCTCGATCGTGCGGCGGAAAAGCTCCGCGAAACGAGCGAGCAGATCGTGGCGATCGCTTTTTCCGTGGGGTTCACGAGCCATCAGCATTTCGGCAGGGCGTTCAAACGCCGTTTTCACTGTTCACCGGCCGTGTATCGCCAGAAGCGGAATATGTCAAAAAGTTCAGAGCCCCGTATGGCAAAATGGTAAGCGCATCCGCCCCGGATGCTGTATACTGTCCTTACGTCGAGGTGCTTATGCGAATACTCATCATCGCATTGCTTGCGGCTGCTGCGCTCAATGCTCAGGTAAAAGCGGTCATCCCTGCGGGCGCCGAGGACCGCTTTCAGATAGCCGGTACCGCCGGGAAGGTCACGACCGCCGCCGCGGAGGGGCCGTTCTCGAGGGTTATCCATGTTTCCATACCGGAAAAAACGAAGAACCCCTGGGACATGCAGATCATCGGCAAGAGCCTTGAAGCGGTGGCAGCGGGTGATGTCATCGTACTCACGCTTACCATGCGCGCTCCGAGCGGAACGGGCTATATCGTCGCGAAGATACAGGATGCCAAGGGCAATCCCCTCATACGGAATGATATACGCACGGGCGCGGAATGGAAACAGTTCATTTTTGCCGCGGCAGCATCGAACGCGTATGATAAGGACGGGATGCAGGCGGCGTTCTTCCTCGGCATGCAGCAGCAGGAAATAGATATCGGCAATATCGCCGTGCTCAATTTCGGGAATGCCGTCACGCCTGAGGGAATAACACCTGAGATGGTAAAGAATGCGCTCGCGACGCTCCCCGTTGCAATCGCCGCGACCATCGCTTCGCCGCCGGCGGGGACGGGAGCCGCGACCGCCGTCCCGCAAGCCGCAGCACTTCTGCCCGGGGACCCCGCGGACATTATCCCATCGTTCATCGGGGGCGGCAAGACCTCGGTCGTTGCGGCGGAAGGGAAGTCCTTCGGCAATGCCGTCCGCGTTTCGGTGGCGGTAAAACCCGCCAACCATTGGGACGTGCAGGCCATCATAAAGAGCATCGCGGCAGCGGGCGCCGGCGACGCGGTCAACTTCAAGATCTCATACCGCAGTACCTCCGGCGGCGGCAAGATGCTCGCGACGCTCAAGGACAAGTCCGGCAAGACGGTCTTGCGCGAAGAGATAACGATTGGGAGCGAGTGGGCAGAGAAAACGATCAGCGGGAAGCTCGAGAGCGCTGCCGACAAAGGCGACCTTTCCCTCATCCTCACCTTCGGATGGCAGGTGCAGGAGGTCGAGATAGGCGGCATGGCCCTCACCGCCGCGGGCGGAGGCGCCGCGATCCCTGCAGTGAATACTGCCGTCGCTTCCATGAGCGATCTTACGAATCTTCCGCCGTTGCCGGATACGCCGTACCGGCGCTTCGTCATGATGAAGCTCGATGATTTCAGTCCTGTTTCTCCATCGACGGGGTCAAAGGTGCTCTTCCGAGCGTTCTATCAGAAAGCATTCGACTACGCAGTTTCCAACAGCATGCATATTGGTTTCGGCATCAGTGCCAAATGTCTCGAGGAGGAGAACGCACCGTTCTTCGCATGGGTGCGTTCGAACGCTATCGAGAACGGCGGGTGTGTTGAGTTCTGGAACCATGGATACGATCACGGCATGGGCTTTCTGCTCGACGGGACGAAAATGACCGCGGAGTTCAGCGGCCCTCCGTATGAATATCAGGCTGAGCATTTCACCAAAGCGATGAAGGTCATGAAAGACCGCACCGGCGTCACCTTCCGCACGTTCGGCACACCCGGCAATGCAGCGGATGCGTCGACGCTGAAAGTGCTCGAGGAGAACCCCGATATCAAGGTGTGGCTCTACGGCGATATGAAAGCGAAAACATCGCAGCTTGTGCTCAGGCGTTCGCTCAATCTCGAATACGCGGTCGGGCGTGTGGGCGTGGAGCAGTTCATGAAAGGCTACCGCTGGCAGCGGACCAACGATTATTTCGTGCTGCAGGGACACCCGAACATGTGGAACGATGCGTCATGGGCGGCGTATACCGTCATCTGCGAGGTGCTTAAGAACGATCGATTTGAATTCATCACGCCGATGGAATATCGTACCATCAACCAGAACAATTAGGAGAACAGCATGCGTTTTTTACACACGATCATCGCAGTACTTTCTGCCGGCACATTGTCGGCGGCTATCACCGGTGTTGAGCTACAGGGTTCGCTCCCCGAGGCGAACGATAAGTACTCATATAAGAGCGTGAACGCCAAGCCCTTCGCAAAGGCGCTCTACGTTAAGGTCCCGGAGAAAACTAAGAATTCCTGGGATATTCAGGCGGGAATACCGCTCAACGGCGCCATTGCCGAGGGGGATACTATTGCCGTCGTGTTCGAATCGCGTGTGCGCGAGGGCGAGGGCGTCGTCGGCATCAAGGTACAGGATAGTGCCTACAAATCCATCATCTGGAAAGAGGCGAAATGCGGTACGGAATGGAAGCTTCAGATCGCCGCGGACACTGTGAAGGAACGATATCAAAGCGGCGAACTGACGCTCGCGCTTTTTCTCGGCATGGCCAAACAGGAACTGCAGATAGGCGGGCTGCGTATAATCAATTTCGGCAAGAGCGCGAAACCGGCGGACATCACCGCTGAGTCGCTCGCGTCGGCACAGATAACCGTGAAGGATGAAGGAGCCGCCATGAAAGCGATGCAGATGCCCGAGGCGTACAGCAAATGGGGCAATACGCTCGATTTCCCGACGAAGGAAAGCGCGCTCTCGATGCGGTATCTCAACAGCTACGATATCGATAAGAACGGGTTCGTTTTCATCAAAGACGGTCATTTCCATACGAAGGCGGGGCGCATTCGCTTCCTCGGTGTGAACCTCACGTTCGATTCGATGTTCCCCGAGCACGAACAGGCGGAGAAGGTGGCATCGCATCTTGCCGGCATCGGCGTCAATGCCGTGCGTATACATCATATCGATAATAGGAATATATGGGGCAAATACAGAAGCACCTATGAGAAATTCGATGACGTAGAGCTCGACAAGATGGACTATCTCATCGCGCAATTCAAGAAGAACGGCATCTACGTCAATCTCAACCTGCATGTATCGTGGAATTATCCGAGCACCAAGGATTACGACTACGCGGCCGTGCGCACAGCGACCAAGGTCAATTACAGCAAAGGCGTTGATAATGTCATGCCTGAGCTCATCGAGATGCAGAAACGGTATGCGAAGGACATACTCACGCACGTGAACCCGTACACCATGCTCGCGCTGAAGGACGATCCTGTGATGGCGATGACGGAAATAAACAACGAGAACGCGTTCTTCCGATTCACCTTCGCCTACGGCGTGCTCGATTCGCTCCCGGAGAATTTCCGCGCCGTTGTCCGGCAGAAATGGCTGGCATATCTGACGGCCAAGTATGCCGATCTTGATGCGGCGAAAGCGGCGTGGGCGAAGGGCATGCCAAGCGGCGAGCGTGATGCCGTGACCGGAGTGATGCCGTTCACAACGGACAATAAGTGGGTGACCGAGATAGTCAATCCCGCGCACGGGAGCATGAAGCTTGCCGGTGATACGATAGAGGTGGTATCGAAGACCGACGACCGCTCGTCGTTCTTTCAGCTCATGAAGACGGGGCTTACCTTTGTGAAGGGCGAGAAATATACCATCATCTTCGAGGCGAAGGGAAAAAAGGGCGCTGTCATCGGCGTGAACACCATGTTCGACCGCGCACCGTGGACGTCGCTCGGTCTCTATGCGACCATACCGCTCGGCGCGGACGACTTCCGTGAGTATGCCACCGGTTTCACCGCACGCGAGAATGCCGAGGGATGCGGACGCGTGACATTCCGCGGATTCACCGGCGGCAAGGAGTTCACGATACGCTCCGTGCGTGTGGAGAAAGGCGCATACGCAGAAAGCGCGATAACAACGGAAAAGTCCATAAGCGACATGCAGCTTCCGCCGCTCGGCAAGCTCGGCGTATTACCGCCGGCCTTCCGCACCGATTTCATGACGTTCATACGCGACATGGAACAGGCGTATTGGAAGGATATGATGGCGTATGTCAAAAGCTTTAACGTAAAGGTGCCGGTCACCGGCACGCAGCTTGATTACAGCTTTGTCGACACCGCACACTGCTATGATTACGTCGACCGCCATGCATACTGGAAGCACCCGCACTTTCCCGGCATTCCGTGGGACGGCAACAACTATTATGTGGAGAACGTATCGATGCTCGGGAGCGTTCAGAACACACTGACCAGCGCGATCGTCATCGACCGTGTGAAGGGATACCCGTATACGTCAAGTGAATACGATCATCCGTACCCCAACGAATACTGCGCGGAAAGCGCCCCGTTCATGGCGTCCACCGCGGCGCTCCAGGACCATGACGGGTTCTTCTTCTTCGATTTCGGTTCAACAAAAGGGTCCATCGGCTACTTTGACTACTACAACAATTTCGCGAAAAAGCATCTCTTCCCGTTCGCCGCAGCGATATTCCGCACCGGCAAGGTAGCACCCCTCGCCAACGATATCACGCTCACCGTGAGCGTCGAGAACATGTTCGCGGATGCTGTCGGCGGAAAGGCGAACCCGTTCTCGCATCTCATGACGCCGGATATCATCACCGGCGGGCGCGTATCGATACGTGTCGGCGAGAATCCGCGTTCTGCGATGGACGAGGTGGCGGCGAAAAAACTTTCACACGAGAAACGCGCGCAGTGGGTTTGCGCCACGAACGACTATAAGCAGAGCTTCTTCAAGATCGACGATGCGAACGCGAAGCTCCTCATGGCCTTCGCATCCGGGAACGAGACGTATGAATTCAGCGGGATGAAGCTTGCCTCGGTATCATCGCCGGGCGGGAATTTCATCTTCTCGGTGTTCAATAAGAACGGCGCCGTCGGCGAGAAGGGAACGCATATCATAACGCTTGCAAGCCGCAACCGCTATGAGAACGTGGAATACCTCGACTACACAACGCGTGCACCGCTTCCCCCGGGGGACAATCACGGGAAGAAGGTGATGGCGAAGGCGCGCAGCAAGGAGAACATCGAGTACCTCGAATGCCTCGGCGCGACCATATCGCTCGAGCTCAAAGGGGCATCATCCGCCGTCGCCTATACGGTGGACAATACCGGCATGAAGAACGCCGATGTACCGGTGACGAAGCGCGGCGGCGGCATCGAGTTCAGCCCCGCACGATCCTACGAGTCGGTCATCTATGTGCTCGAGGTGCGCTGAGCACTCGGCAAACCACACCGGTGACGACAACGCGTCCTTTTCAGGCGAGCATGAGATCGAGCGCTTCGGTGAATGCGCTGGAATACCTCTCGCTTACGCGTATTATCGCTTCTGCTTCTTCGCGGAGCGCGCTCTGCGCATACGTGATGATATCTTGCTTCATGCCGAATGTTGTATCTAATTATCCTGAAAAATCAAAGGCAACGGTCGCGTGACGGCGTGCGCATGCATCGAAAAAAATCGTCAGCACACGCACGAGCACGCTTATCGGGGCGCCAATAATCCGAATCCATAGCGCGACGCATCACGCTTTCGCCCGAGTCCGCCGCCCCACTCCATATACCGAACACGCCCTTTTCCGTCGTCATCATGTACAATGAAAGCGAAGCGAACGGGTATTGCATCTTCGCGGACGGAAATACCGATTTTCTCAAAGGCCACATACACCTCATAAAAAACACCGTGTGCGGTACGCCGGGCAGCAGCCGGAACATCCCATCGTTCACTTTCGCTGTCTGCCGAACGGCCCGTGACGAACGCACCCTCCGCGGTCGCTCCGAGCGAAATGATACTGGATGATGCCTCCGAGAGAATTCCAATCTCAACGCCGTCGCCTGAGTTCTTATCATGGGTAACGTGCACGTCGTCGGCGGTATCGAACGCTGCATAGAGCCCCTTGCCGTCATGAGCCGCGTATGCTTTCACGGAGAGGTCCGCCGCATTCTTCCAGCGCGGTATCGTCGGATCGAATGCGAGCTCGATGACAGACTGCAATGCGTCAACGATTATCGGTTTCAAGCCCGCCGGCCCTGTTCCCTTCATCGCAAAACCGGCGGCGTTATACGTGATCGGATACGCAACGCAGAGTGACAGCGGTTTCACGGCATTTCGAATGCTCCCGGGCGTCATCGATACCGAATAGAAATAATTCTTCTGCCCATACGTTTCTTCACCTGCTACCGATATTGTGAACGGCATCGATACCGCGCCGCCAAGCGCGAGCGGATACGTGCCGCCGCCTATCCTGCTCCCGGTTTCGTTCATAAGACCGACATCGATTGATACAGGGCCCAAAGCAATATTCGTCACCATCGCTGTGAACGATGCCTTTCCTCCGGGTACCGCATACACGGAAGACGGACTTATCAGGAACGGGACATCGGTTCTTGCATCGACAAGCGTTCCGTCCCCGCCGATGGAAAGGTACACAGGATATCCGGCAACAGTTACAGACACGCTTCCATCCTCCGGGGTAAGCGATTCGCTCCTCCCGAACATGTCGGTACGCGTGACAGGCACCGATGAACGCACGGAGGCAACGACTGCCCCGGGATTCTTCGGCCACACGACATATACCCTGCCGCCGGCGCTCCGCTTGAACCGATAGCCGTCAAGACGCGCATCGATATCCGCAGCCCCGTCGGGAATTGTATTGGCGAGCTCACGTATCAGTTCATTATAGGCGACAAAAGCCGGCTTAAACCGATTATCCGCCGTCACCATGCCGAGCGAATCGTCGGCACCGGGGTCCATATCCCAGTAATCCTTGAGCGTGAACCAGGAATAGAATTCCGACAATGGCCGCGATTTGGCATATGATATCTTCTTTACAAGCGTTACCGCCTGTGAACGATATCCCGCGTAATCGTACAGCGACCGGTCGCCCGCTTCGGTATTGCATATAGGTGCGGTCACCCCGGCATTACGGAGATATCCTTCGACCATCTCCTGCCGTTCGATATAGTTCTCAAGTGGACCGTGCGCATGGAATGCCGCCACGTCATAATACCCCTTGCCGAGCGTAAACATATCCTTGGTAAAATCCTTCTTTTCCTTCGGATGCTTAACGGTCACGCCGCCGGTCGTCACGCGAATGTTTGGGGCCGTCTTTTTAATTTCGGTGTAGAATGTTTTCATCATGGCGACATATTCATCGATGGTCCCGTGAAAGAATTCGAGGTCGGGCTCGTTCCAAAGCTCGATATATTTTACGCCGGGAAATTTCGCGAGATACGCGCCGAGATTACGCACATGCGCCGCGAACGCCGCTTCGTCCTTCGGGGGCTTGCGATATGCGCCGCCGGTAAATTCCGGAACAACGAAGTAGCACACGAATGAATCGATGCCATACTTCGCGAGTTCATTGAGCATCGGTGTGAACCCATCGGCATGCGATGTATCGCCCGCGGCATGCTCGAATCGTCCGCCGGTGATACCGAAGCGTTCAATGTCGACACCGAGCGCGCCCATCCACGTCTTATGCAGCGCATTCTCCTCTTCGCCTTTCCATATCTCCTGATCATCGCAGCCGAAGAACATGGGCGTTCTATTGAGGCGTTTTCCGTTGGGGATGAACACACCGAACATATCCTCCATGCCATACGATACCGCGCCGGAAACCGAAAGCGTAACGCGATAATGACCGATGTCCATCGCAGGGAACGAAAAGCGAATGGCCGACTCTCCGCGGGCGGCGATGTCAATTGACTTTTGGTCCTTTGCCGACGCTTTGCCGAAAAAATCGACGATGGATGCGCTCACGCGTATCGATGCGTCTTTCCCCATGCCGTTGCGCACGCGGTACTCGAGCACGATAGGTGCATTGGGACGATATCCTACCCCGCGATACACGGGCGACACGGTCACCAGCTGTTTCCCATCGCTCGTTTCTCCCGACAGCGCTATGTCGTCGAGATACACTTCACCCTCTCCCGCGGTCCGACCGTAGAAATTCACACCGGATACGAATATCGGCGACTCAAGTGATGATGCTCCTTTTACATGCGCTTCATCGAACGGTATGGTATATTCCTGCCACGTATTTTTCTCAAGACGAACGGCCTCCGTAGTCGCATTCTTTCCGGCATTGTCAGAAAGTTCTATCGATATCTTGCCGTCCTTATCCTTCGGGTTCGCGCGGAACGATATCTCGCTCACCGATGACACCTTCTCTTCCATGATCTTCGCCCGTATGAATCGATGCCGGTACGGCCCGGACGGCTCGGTGAACGCATAGCGTATGATGCCGGCATATGCTCCTGAACAGGTTTCCTTCTTCGTCGACGACAGATTGATATGCCCGGCGAACCATTTTCCCTTCGAGCCCTCGCCGCCCTGATGACGCCATGTGCCGACGTCCTCAAAATCGCAGACGATATATTTCACCGGGGTCCCTTTCACGAGCGCCCGATAATGCGCATTCACTTCAGCGGACGACAGTGCCCTGCCGTAGATCCGCACATCATCGACAGCGCCGCGAAGCCCCGTCTTTGCCCACGGCCCCGCTTTACCGAGATATACCGGGCCCTTCACCTCCGGTACGGAGAGCGATGCCGCTTTCGATAATGGTTTTCCGTTCAGATACAGTATGAGCGTCTTGCCGTCATAGGTCGCCGCAAGATGATACCATACGCCGGGGAGTATCTGTTCTTTCTCCGTCTGCACAAGCACGCTTTTTTTATCATCACTGTTCACCACAAAGCGAAAGCCGTTCCCCGCGGAACGGTAAAGAATGCCGTAGCCGACATCCGATCCCGGCACCCAGCGCATAAGTATGCCCGACCATTCCTGCTCCGTCGTATCGATCTTCACCCACACTTCAAGCGTTATCGAATTCCCCGGTGTGGGCGAGGCGGATGCTTCAGCGGACGAGGTGCCGTCAAATGCAAGTGCTTTGCCGTCAATGCCGTCGACAAATGATGTGGATCCGCTCGTTTTTCCGGAAAATGTCCCGTCGTTGAAATCCCACGCGGCGACAGCATCATCCGCAGCGGAAAGGCCGGCGAAGGTAATGACCGTACTGAGACAGATGAAGGCGATCTTTCGGCTGATGGATCTCATGATCGAAACTCCCCGGGTAACAACATGATCGATAGTATATATCAAGATTTCTTTTATCGGAGGGTGTGCGGTGTTTATCTCCCGATGCGATATGCTCGAGCGCACTTCCGAGGGGCTGAAATCTATGTGTGCGATGCGCATTGTTCTTGTTCCACGTTCATAAGACTGCAATCCTCATGACTATTCCTTTAGCCCTGCGACAAACTGTCGAAGAGTATCGGTGATAATAAAACCGACGGTTGCACCCGCATCCTGCAATCCCAAGGTTTTTTCCCGGAAACAGGCCGCCTTTCCATGCTGGGCTATCATCCCCTTAGTCGCTTCAAGTCCACCGGCGGCAGCAGCGGCTGCATCGAACAGTGCTTCGTGAAGAGCGGCTCCGCACGCAGCGGAAGCGGCAAGAGATTCGGAAACGGGGGCTACCACGTCGATCAATGTCTTGTCCCCGCGCTTGGCTTTGCCTCTCTCGATAACTCCGTTCATAAAAGCAATCCAGAAAATGGACATTTCTGCCGTTCCAATTGATGAGGACAGGTCAAGAGCTTTGCCACCACGCATAAAACCCGTCGCGACAAGAGTTCCCATGGTCGATGGCGACGCCTTCCCGATAGCCATGCCGGCAAGCTGAATGGTCCGGCCGATCGGGTCCGCAGCATTAGCCGCAACGGCCTCATAGGCGGCAATGAAAGCCCTGCTCATCGTAAGCCCCAGGTCACTGTCACCAACTTTACCGTCGAGGTCTATGAGAAAGTCGCGTTGTGCGGCAAAGGCATCGCGGAGACTCTTGAATAATGGCGCCAGATCCCCTCTGTTTATGTTCTCCATCTCTCCTCCGAATTATAACTGTTTCTGCTCGAAAAATGGCGAGGCTGCAGGGCGCGCGACAAGGCGCCTTAGCTCATCATCAAGTTTGAGCAAGGAGATGGAGGCCCCTGCCATTTCCATCGAAGTCGCGAACTCGCCGACATATACATGAAATATCGAAATCCCGATATCCTCCAAGATAGAGGACACACTGCGGAAGAGGACATAGAGTTCTTCCTTAGGGGTTGCACCCAGGCCGTTCACCAGAACGGCAACCTCGTCGCCTTTCACGAAGGGAAGGTCAGCCAAGATCGGCTTCATCATCTCTTCTACAACTTCGGCTGCCTTGCGCAACGCTCCCCGTTGAATGCCGGGTTCGCCGTGAATACCCATGCCAATTTCCATTTCGTTTTCGCCGATAGAAAAAGAGGCATGCCCCACTTCGGGAATAATGCATGGAGTAAGTGCAACGCCCATGGTACGTACGTTGTCCTTTGCCTTTTCTGCGACGCGCTTTACGTCGTCGAGGCTCATTCCTTCTGCGGCAGCGGCCCCAGCGGCCTTATAAACGAAAAAGATGCCGGCGACACCGCGACGTTTGTGTTCCTGGCCTTTTGGAGAGGATGCCACATCGTCATTTCCGACAACAGAAAGAACATTGATGCCTTCCATGGCTGCCATTTCGGTCGCCATATCGAAATTCATGATATCACCCGTGTAGTTCCCATAAATATAGAGAACCCCTGCCCCCTGACTGATGGCTTTTGTGACTTCAAACATCTGGTCGGCACTGGGTGACTGGAATACTCCGCCGACGGAGCAGCCGTCAAGCAGTCCCTCGCCGATATACCCGAGAAAGAGAGGAAGATGGCCAGACCCACCACCCGTGACGATACCAACCTTGCCCTTTACCGGGCGGGAGGTAACGATGCATCGCAGATCTCCGGCCGTGCAGCGGACCTGTTCGGGATGGGCGGAATAGATGCCTTCCAGCATTTCGTCAACAAACTGTTCAGGTGCATTCAGGAACTTCTTCATGACGCTAGATCTCCTTTGGCACACTGTCTTGCAGCGCTTGCCGACTGATTTCGTATATGCTGACTGCCAGTACGACTGATATACCGCTCCTGTATCAAATTCCGGCTGGCAGAGCAGACTTTAATTTCCGCAGGCATTCAACCGGGCGAACATGTCCGCAAAAACCAAGTCTCTGTTCGCGTCAATAGCAACCCGCATGAAATGCCGTCTGGCATCCAGACTGAATGTGTGGTGGTCTGTCAGCACAGGCGCATGGATGATCTGGGTCGGTATCCAGCTGGGATTTACAAGATATGCCACCGTTGAAATATCCCAGATGACTTTCGACCATACAGGATCGCCCTTGCTATAGTCCTTGACAATACTGTACAAATAATCACTGATCCTGCTCGTGCCCGCGATACACGCTTTCAATTCGGGAACGGATGTCCGGAGGTGTTCCGCCACATTCTTGCATGGTATATTAACGAAAGGAACGCCCGAATTATAAAGGACCTGGGATGAAATGATATCCTGGCTGCAGTTGAATTCCCGCGCGGACATCCAGTACGGAGGATGTGACCCAAGCCAGACCACTATTATTTTTTCCCTGATCGCTGGTTCTATGAGAAGAGCGGAGGCTATGTTCACCGGACATCCGATAGCCAGAACATACAGCGGTTTTTCCTTTCGTCTCATAGCCCGTTCAACCAGATCAAGTGCTGCCGGGCTCCTGACAGGGTCTGCGGGATTTTCAAGGAAACGGTCCGAGCCTTTCAGTACCGGCATGCTCTCTTTTCGTCCCATGAGGCCCAGAACAGTCTGTATCTCGTTATAACTTTTCACCATGCCGTCAGCAGGACTTGCGGCCCGGTCGTTCAGGAACGGAGCCGCATAGACGGCCTCTACGTTGATCCTTTCAGGAACAAGGAGACTGTACGCCAGGGCGAACTGGTCGTCAACTTCATTGTATGTGTCAGTATCCAGTACCACATCGACCTTCTCCATAGGAGTGCTGAGACGCTCCAGCATGTACGAGCCGGAGAGCATGGTAAATCTGTCTTTGTACGTGTTCTCGAACATTTCGTCCTCGCATGAATAATGATCAGCAAATTTCAATACACATAGGATACTGCGTCTATCACTTTACGAAAATGGAATTTTCCGGACTTTGTTTGTACTTTTTACGCTATTCATGTGCCGCTGATTTTCTGAAAACAGTTGGAGTAACCCCGATCCGTTTTTTAAAGAACTTCGAGAAATAGTAGACGTCTTCAAATCCGCAACGCTGTGCGATCGCGCTGATCGTCAGTGAAGTATCCGTAAGGAGGTCTTTGGCTTTATCCAGTTTGACATCGAGGATATACTGGATAGGCGTTTTTTTCGTATACTCTTTGAAAAGCCGTCCGAAATAATCGCTTCTGATATAGAACATCCCGGAAAGATCTTCAACGGAAATTACACCTTCTTTTTCCCGGATCAGTGCAACAGCTCTTTCGGCGATCGCTTCTTTCGAAGCTGACTGTGCTGCTGAAGATGCGATCCGACGGATGGTCCCGATGATCTTGAGGAGAATACCATCCGCGATAATCGCATATCCAGGTTCTTTATTTTCCAACTCATCAGCAAGCAGCAGGAATTCATTCCTGAGCACTCCGAATGAATCCTGATATGCGCCAATTAAATTCTCCAGTCCGCTGCCTGATACGCCAATACATCCATTAACCAGTTCTTTGTTATTTTTCTGATCATGCCGAACGCCTTTCGGCACTATAGTGAAACTGTTTTTATTGAACTGATAGGTGTTATTCCCTATTGTTGTCTCTCCGTTACCCTGAAGGTAATACACGATCTCAAGAGTATTATGATCATGAAAAGAAACCTTGCCGTTTATATTGTGTTTGGCAATAAAGAAAAAATCAAGACTGATCCTTTTCATCACCCCTGTTATAGTATAAGGAATAGGACTTTTCATTCGCCGTCATCGCTTCCTCAGCTGCGCCAAGTATACCACCCGCCGAATTCCTGTCAATCCAACCGGCATCTCACGAGCACCATGAATGGCGCTGTTGACGAGAGCCGGGATAGCGAGCGCCCCGCGCCTGCATGGATGCACGGAGAGGAGGCCACGAAAGACACGAACAAAAGAAGAAATATGTTGAGTGTTGACATTGTGTCATACCAGTGTTGAAGATTGCTATCGCACCTTGACACCGACGATGGTAAGATCATCCGCCAATGCCGCCCCGCCGCGATGTTCCGCATGCGCGGCGACGATGCGTTTGACGATATCGGCAGCGGACATTGCCGACGGTGCATCACGGAGAACACGCGAAACACCGTTAAGCCCGAATTCTTCACCTGCGGGGGATCTGGTTTCGATAAGACAGTCCGTAAAAAGCAGAAATACATCGCCGTTCGTCATGGGCACCTGATACTCGCGGTTCATCTCCTCGAAGAATTCGACCATGCCCTCCTGGCCCATGAACGCCCCCTGGACGGCATTCCCCCCGGGTTTGACCGGCGCAACATGTTCGTTCGCGTCTTTTTTAAGCAGATCGGGGTGTCCGGCATTGACATACTGCATCTCATTCCCGGAGAAACGGAGCATGATGCAGGTGAGATAATTATCCACGTCGCCCTTCGCCTTGATGATGCTGCGGTTCGCCTTGGCGATTATATCAGAAAGCGCGACCTTTGTATCGGATGTGAAGCTTCGGTACATGATGGGGCGTATCAATGTGGTGATAAGCCCCGAGGAGACGCCGTGTCCCGAAACATCGAACAGCACAAGTCCGGTCAATGTGCCGTTGTCATCGGTGTAGAAATCGTAGAAATCGCCGGAGACATAGGAGAACGCCTCGTAATGGACGGCCACATCGAATCGCCCGGCGTTCGGCAGCTGCGGAAGGAGATTGCGCTGCACCTTGGCGGCCATCTGCAGATCGGTGGTGCGAAGCTCCGACAGGTTCTTTGCCATCGTGTTAAACCCGTTGGCAAGATCGGCCGTTTCGTCGCGTGAATCGACCGATACCGCTACGGACAGATCGCCCGCCTCAACGCGTTTCA